>NZ_JBYCCT010000061.1:0-107911 GCF_057473865.1 Coleofasciculus sp. H7-1 | reverse complement strand
CACCATCTGTCAAAGCAAGGGGGCATAGCGGCGGGAGTTGTCTCTTTCATCCCTCAAACCTCAACGTGAAATGTCTGTTATTACAGTATTATACTTCCATTGACTTTTGATTTTAGTTTAAGTCCCATTAGGTCGTAGGGATAGAGTTTGGAGTCGAGGTGACTATTGTCGGGGGTGAGGGTAGCGGTGAAGTTGTCGCTGACAAACAGTTGAGAACCGTTGATGGTTTGGATGTGGCTGTCGAAAGTAGAGTAGCCGTCGATAAAGCCTGCTAGGTGCCCCATTTCGTGCAGCAGGGTGGTGACACGTAGGCAATAATCAACACGCCGTACTGTGCCACCTGAATCCAGGTAATCCCTTTCATTCCCCTCAAAACGGAGAAAAAACCGACAATCACCATACCAACGATCGCGCCAGTGCTTACATCCACTTGTAGGAAGCGGCTGAACACAGTTCCCACAGCCCGCATCTATCCGGCGACGTAGGTCATGGAAACAAAAATAGCCGCCACGACTGCTACCAAACGGGCACGTTGGAGTAATAGCGATCGCACTTCTTCCGATGCAACAACCCAGCAGCGAAGCATCCCGTAGAAATCAACGTAAAATCGCGGATAGATATCACCTCAGTTCCTAAAAAAACCCGGTTTATTGGAGATTTACACTTACCTACTCAGCGTATGCCGCAACGCTCCAGCTCCTCAAACCTAGGAAGTGGCAGAGAATCTGCGATCGCTTCCGAGTAAATACATAAATTGGTGTTTTAAAAATAAAATACAAAATTTTGTAAGAATTGGGACGAATACTCTGCATCATTAGTAGGAAGCGATGGGAATACTAATAACAGCTAACCGGGGAGTAAATATCCAAGAGGACTACTGTGGACAATTCCAAGCATCCAAGCGAATTAACTGAGCAGCTGGCTAAAGCAGAGTCCGAACTCAACGCATTTTTTAACCTGTCCCTCGATCTTTTATGCATTTGCGGACAAGACAGGTACTTCCAGAAACTCAACCCCGCCTGGGAGAGAGTTTTGGGCTGGACGCTGGAAGAATTGATGTTGCGCCCTTGGATTGAGTTTGTCCATCCAGATGATGTGGATGCAATAACAGCATACGAACAATCTACTGACAATGCGATCGCCCATTTTGAAAATCGCTATCTCTGCAAGGATGGCAGCTATCGATGGCTGTCTTGGAGAACGTTACCGCATCAAAATGGATGCTACTATGCAGTTGCCAAAGACATCACCGAGCATAAAGCCGCAGAGTTAGAACTACAACAACTCACCGCCCAAGTTGAGCAACAAGCAAAAAGCCTCGACCAAATTCTCTCAGCTTCTCCAGACCATATTTATCTAATCGATAGAGCTGGAAAATATGCCTATGCTAGCCTTGCAGGTGCAAAGGCACTAGGGTTCCAGCGTAGCGACATGGTGGGGAAGACATGGCGAGAACTAGGCTTGCAACCGGAAAATATGGAGTCAATTGAGGCTCACCATCAGGCAGTATTTTCCACCGGACAACCCATGAATGGCGAAGCTTACCTTCCCACCGTCGAGGGTTTCAGGCACTACGAGTACATTATCACCCCCATCCATAATCCAGACGCCAGTGTGGATGCAATCCTCAGCACTGTCAGAGATATTACCAGTCGAAAGTGGGCAGCCGCCGCCCTAAAAGAAGCCAACGAAGAACTAGAACAGAGAGTAGAAGAGCGTACAGCAGAATTACAGCAGGTAAACGAGCAACTCCGGGATGAAATTAGCGAAAGCCTGCGACACGCTGCGCTCTTGCGACGTGCAGAAGCAGCACGGCGCGAGAGCGAAGAAAGATTCCGCCGAATTTTTGATGATGCTCCCATCGGTATCACCTTAGTGAGAAAACCTGACTGTCGGTTTTTCATGGTAAATCGAGCCTTTTGTGAAATTTTGGGTTACACGCAGTCAGAACTGATAACCCTCAACCTTTTAGATATTAACCATCCCGAAGATTTGGAAATGGAAACGCCTTATCTCAAGCAAGTAATTCAGGGAGACATAGACAGCTATCAACTTGAGAAACGTTATATCAAGAAAAACCAAGAAATTTGCTGGGTGAAGTTAACGGCAACAGTAATCCGAAATGAAATTGGAGAAATCCTCTATGAATTAGGCATGGTTGAGGATATCACCGAGCGGAAACGAGCCGATGCCGAAATTCGCAATGCCATAGAAAAAGAACGGGAACTCTGCGAACTCCGTTCTCGCTTTGTTACCACCGTATCCCACGAATTCCGCACCCCGTTGAGCATCATCATTTTGTCTGCCAGATTGCTAGAACGTTTCCCACATCAAGCAACAGAAGAGAAAAAATGCGAATATTTTGCTCGCATTCAAGCAGCTGCCAAAAACATGACTCATCTCTTAGATGATGTGTTGTTTATTGGTAAAGCAGAAGCCAAGAAGCTCCAGTTTAATCCAGCACCTTTAGATTTAGAAAGATTCTGCTGCGAATTGGTGGAAGATATACAAGTAACAACTAGCAAGCAACACGCGATCGCTTTCGCTTGTCAAGGTCAGAATACCCATTTTTGTATGGATGAAAAGTTGCTTCGGCAAATTTTCACTAATTTACTTTCAAATGCCATCAAGTATTCCCCGAAAGGCGGCAATATTCAGTTTGACTTAGTTTGCGAACAAGGAACGGCACTTTTCCGCATCCGAGATCGAGGAATCGGCATTCCTCCCGAAGCCAGAGCGCGATTATTTGAATCTTTTCATCGAGCTGATAATGTAGGGACGATTCCGGGTACTGGATTAGGACTTTCTATCGTCAAAAATTGTGTGGATTTGCACGGTGGCAAAATAGCAGTGGACAGTGAAGTTGGAGTAGGAACCACGTTTGAGATTACGATTTATTCAAGTAATTCTCTGTCTAAAGTAGAGGCAGAAAAGACAATTGCTTCTCTCGTTCAAGCTTCATAAATTCAGGAAATTGTTTTGCTAAAAACGTTTACTATAATCAAGACAAGACATTCAACTGAATTTGAGTTTAGATATTTCCTCCCTTTTTTATAAACTGCTTCAAAATCTCGCTTGGTTTGCGATCCCATGTATCGATGTGATTGTAAATTAAACCGTCTTTATTGAGTTTATACGTAGAGTAGCCATTGAAAAATAGGCGAGCTTTCCAGGGAAGGCGCAAGACACCGCGCACAGTCCAATTCGCCCTAATCGTGTCTTCATCTGTCTGATACACATCATGAAGATCGAAAAAGATTTCTGTAAAAAATAGCTGAGCGTGAAATCGCAGCGTCCAAAAGATAATGCGATAGTTGATTTTCCATTTAAATTTATTAACTGGATCTTCAAAGTAGATATCCTGCGTATAAATGTCGTAGGAAATATCTTTCTCAAAAAGCGTCGGTAAATCCTTTTTAAGCGTCTCTACTACCCGTTCTACTTGTAATTGATATTCCACGCGCTTTCCCTCGTAACCCAGCGGCACAGTGATGATTTTAGCGGCTTTTCAACCTCTTTTTTTGCAGAAAACCCGATTCTAGACCAGCCGCTATTTTACATTGATTTTCATCGATTGCTTCTTATCTACTGAGGCGATCGCTGGCAAAGTGGTAAAAGATCCGAAATTATACAGTAGACAGTATCTCCAGCCAGTGTTATCTCAGAAGAGGGAACGACAAATACTTCTAGTCAAAAAGTCTTCTGCCTAAAAACAAACTAATATTTGCTGTCTAAATGACCAACCAGTTATCCGTAATTTCTCGGAATTTGCTGAGAAACAACTGAATAGTCAAAGTCGAGCGTTTGCACAAATTATAATGAAAATGTTACCTATTTCATGAAAATCAACAAATATACAGCGTTTTCTTTCTGGATGAGGTACAGTCAAGCTTCCAAAATCAAAGGTTTTAGGCGATCCTCGTACCTCACTAGCTTCAAAAGTGCTGTATGAAATATTCCAAAATAAGATACAAATTGAATATTAAAAGTAAAAACTATTACGGCAATAAATCTTGATGTTAAAATTTGTGCAAAATTTTTTGTCAAAAGACTTTATTCCCCACGGGCATTGTTACTTGTGGAAGCCAGGATTAGTGTGGCTGCACATCACATCCGATGTTCTGATCGCACTGGCTTATTACTCAATTCCAATCATGTTGGTATATTTCGTCTACAAAAGGCGAGATATGCCTTTTTACGGGATATTCCTATTGTTTGGAACATTCATCGTTGCGTGCGGTACGACTCATATCGCAGAGGTGGCAACGCTGTGGCATCCGTATTATTGGCTATCAGGATTGTTGAAAGCTTTTACTGCTGCGATTTCTGTGTATACGGCGTTGGTGCTAATGCCCTTGATTCCTCAAGCACTTGCAATTCCTAGTCCAGCGCTACTGGAAACTGCCAACAATACACTAGAAAATGAAATTGCCGAGCGCCAAGCCGCTGAGGAAGAACTGCGAAAACTCACATTAGAGTTAGAAAGACGAGTCGAAGAAAGGACTGCGGCGCTACAATCTGCCAACATCTTGTTACAACAGGAAATTGCCGAACGCCAGCAGACAGAAGCGGCATTACGGGAAAGCGAAGCGCAATATCGTCGCATTGTCGAAACCACAACTGAGGGAATCTGGGTTCTCGACGCCGCAGGCAATACATCTTTTGCGAACAATCAGATGGCCGAAATGCTAGGCTATACCATCCCTGAGATGTTAGGTCAGACTTTATTTGCATTCATGGATGAGGAAGGTCAGGCGATCGCGATCGCGCAAATAGAACGTCGCCGCCAAGGAATTAAAGAACAGCACGACTTTAAATTCAGCCGTAAAGATGGCTGTGACTTGTGGGCGATTGTGGCGACCAATCCCATCTTCGATCAAGCAGGGCAATACATCGGTGTCTTAGGAATGATTACCGACATTACCGAACGTAAAGCTGCCGAGGAAGCTTTACGGCAATCGGAAGCGCAATTGAGACAACAAACAAACCAGCTAGAACAAGCTTTTCGAGAACTTCAACAAACCCAAGCTAAACTCGTTCAGAGTGAAAAAATGTCCAGTCTGGGGCAATTAGTCGCCGGAGTTGCTCACGAAATTAATAACCCAGTCAACTTCATCTACGGCAATCTCACCCACACCAGCGACTATACTCAGGAACTGCTCAACCTGCTGTCCCTCTACGAGAAACACTATCCCAATCCCGTCCCTGAAATTCAAGCTCATGTGGAGATGGGCGACTTCCGTTTTATCAAGAAAGACCTCCCGAAGCTGCTGGCGTCGATCAAGGTGGGGGCAGAACGCATCCGCCAAATTGTCTTGTCGCTGCGTAACTTCTCTCGACTGGATGAAGCGGAAATGAAAGTCGTTGATATTCATGAGGGAATTGAAAATACTTTGCTGATTTTGCAGCATCGCTTGAAACAAGTCGGAGGCACTTCAGGCATTCAGCTGTTCAAAGAATATGGCAAGTTGCCGCTAGTCGAGTGCTACCCAGGTCAGCTCAACCAAGTGTTTATGAATATTCTCGGTAATGCGATTGATGCCCTCGAAGAGGCAATCGGGAATGGGTCATGGGTTATGAATCATGGAGAAGAAAGTACCGATAAACAATTACCTACGATTCGGATTCACACTCAAATGCTAAACACCAATCAGGTAGCGATCCACATTGTAGATAACGGTTCTGGCATGAGCCAAGAGGTGCAGCAACGAGTGTTCGATCCGTTTTTTACCACAAAAAGCATCGGCAAAGGCACAGGACTGGGGTTATCTATTAGTTATCAGATTGTGGAAAAACACGGCGGTCAATTAAAATGCATTTCCACAGCAGGACTTGGGGCAGAGTTTGCGATTGAGATTCCCATTCACCAGACCAGTCGCCAGCCTGCGTTAGTGAAGTAATCTGCCCTATTTTTGGCTCCGTAGAAATCTTGATAAAATTTAGAAAAAGCAGGAAAATCTCTGCTGGAAACAAGAGAATATCCGTAGTTTCCCGGTTGCTAAATTTTGCATTTGTTCCATATAAAACGAATAAAATTTAAAGGGTAGGCATTTTTTCTATCGATTAAAGTTGTAAATAGATTAGTTTAATAAATAATATTTGTAATTTCGTATACAGATTTGCTTTCTACGTCTAGAAAGTAATCAGGTTAAAAACTTATTAAGGTAATTTGTGACAGAAAAAGGAATTTTTTGTGATTTAGATCCGGAGAAGGCTACCTATCTTAAAGTAGAAGTAAAGATTGCGAACATAATTACAACCAACCTAGCTGAGGAAAACAGAATATGGTAAACCTGAGCCGGATAGGTATATTTGAAGCTATATCCAAAAGAATAACCAAAGCTAGTGTCAGAGAAAATGTCGCAAGTATCGAATCTGGAGAAGTATTACGGGTGAAAGTGCCTATAACAAGCAATGAAGCAGCAAGGCTAAAAGCCCTCTGGCAGTATGAGATTCTTGATACTGCTCCCGAACAGGCTTTCGACGATCTAACTCAGGTGGCTGCACATATTTGCGGAACACCTATTGCGCTGGTCAGCTTTGTCGATACGCATCGGCAGTGGTTCAAGTCGAAAGTCGGTGTGGAGGTATCAGAAACACCGCGAGATATCGCCTTTTGCGCTCATACCATTCTGCAAACCGATTTGTTTGTTGTCCCCGATTTAACAGCCGACGAACGGTTTGCAACGAACCCTTTGGTAGCTTCCGATCCTAATATCCGCTTTTATGCAGGTGCGCCTTTAATCACACCCGCCGGTTATGCGCTGGGAACGCTGTGCGTAATTGACTATGTGCCGCGCCAACTCAAGCCTGAGCAGCAAGAAGCACTCTTAACACTGAGTCGTCAGGTGGTGGCGCAACTCGAACTCAGGCATAATTTAGCAAATATGCGACAAGCGATCGCTGAACGCTTGCAAGCAGAAACTCTATTAAGCAGTCAGAAGCGTGTACTGGAAATGATTGCCAGAGGCGACTCCCTCAACAGCGTCCTCAACGTTTTATGCCGCAATATTGAAAAACATTCCAGTAAAATGCTCTGTTCGATTCTACTTCTGGATGAAAACAGAATTAATCTGCACTATGGCGCAGCGCCTAGCCTTCCAGAAAACTATAATCGCGCTCTTGATGGGGTAGAGATTGGACCGCGTGTTGCCTCTTGCGGGACAGCTGCTTATTGGAAGGAACCTGTAATTGTCTCAGATATTGCTATCGATCCGTTGTGGGAAGATTACCGCGAGTTAGCGTTGAGCAACAAACTCCAAGCTTGTTGGTCTACACCGATTCTGAATTCGGATGGCAAGGTGTTGGGTACTTTTGCAATGTACGGCTCCCAACCTTGCACGCCTAATTCTTATGATTTACAACTGATTGAAATAGCAACAAACTTGGCAGGAATTGCCATCGAGCGCCTGCGGACAGAAACCGCACTTCAGAAAGCGCACGAAGAGCTAGAAATGCGGGTTTGGGAACGAACGCAAGAGCTAGAAAAAGCGAATCAGACATTGCAAGCTGAAATCGAGGAGCGCCAGCGAGCAGAAGCGGCGCGGCGGGCATCAGAAGAGAGATTCTTTAAAGCCTTCCGTTCCAGCCCTGACGCAATTACTATCAGTACGCTTGCAGAGGGACGCCTTGTTGAAATCAACGATACTTTGCTAAGCATTACTGGTTATACCCGCGAAGAAATCATCGGTCGCACCACAGTTGAGCTGAAGATTTGGGCAAATGTAGAGCAGCGCGATCGCATGAGGCAGATATTGCAGGAGCAGGGAACTGTTCGCAACATAGAATTTACCTTCCTGATCAAGTCAGGTGAGGCGCGTGTGGGATTGCTCTCAGCAGAAATTATTGACTTTGACAATCAGCCGTGTCTTCTCGCCGTGAGCCGAGATATTACCCATCGCAAGCAAGCTGAAGAAGCACTTAGGGTACAACAAGAGTTTCTTCGCAATGTGATTGACGCCACCCCAAATTTAATTTTTGTCAAAGACTGGGATGGGAAATTTACTCTGGTTAACAAAGCATTAGCAAATATTTATGGAACAACCGTGGAAAATTTGCTTGGCAAGACCGATGCAGATTTCAATCCGAATCCTGGGGAAGTAGAACAGTTTCTCTGTGATGACAGAGAAGTGATGACAGTAGCAACGGAAAAAATCATTTCTGAGGAAACCCTCACTGACTCTACAGGCAAGGTGCGATGGTTTCAAACAACTAAGAAGTCTCTGGTATCGCCAGATGGAAAAAGCCGGCAAGTTTTAGGAGTTGCCACAGATATTAGCGAGCGCAAACGCGCAGAGGAGCAATTAATCCACGATGCCTTTCACGATAAGCTGACAGGCTTATCAAACCGCGCCTTGTTCATGGATCGACTCGGACATTTGGTTGAGCTGACACAACGGCGTCAGGATTACTTGTTTGCCGTACTATTTCTGGATCTCGATCGCTTTAAGGTCGTCAACGATAGCCTTGGGCATACAATCGGCGATCAACTACTTGTCGAAATCGCTCGCAAGCTCCAGACGTGTCTGCGTCCTGGAGATACGGTTGCCCGTCTTGGGGGAGACGAGTTCACCATTCTTGTAGAAAATATTAAAGATGTCAGTGACGCCACCCGCCTTGCCAACCAAATTCAAAATGAACTAACTTTACCGTTCAATCTCAACGGACAAAAGGTATTTACCACCACCAGTATTGGCATTGCTTTGAGTACAACAGGTTATCACCAGCCGGAAGACCTGCTGCGCGATGCTGATATTGCCATGTATCGCGCTAAGGCATTGGGTAGAGCGCGTCATGAGGTATTCGACATGACGATGCACACTCGCGCTGTGGCACTTTTGCAGTTAGAAACTGACTTGCGGCAGGCTGTCAATCGCCAGGAGTTTTTACTTCACTATCAGCCAATTGTGTCGCTTTCTACAGGTCGAATTACCGGATTTGAGGCGCTGGTGCGCTGGCAGCATCCAGCGCGGGGTTTGATTTCCCCAGCTGAGTTTATTCCAATGGCAGAAGAAACTGGACTGATCTTTTCCCTAGGTTGGTGGGTCTTAAGGGAAGCTTGCCGTCAGATGCGGGCATGGCAAGATTCGTCATTAGAAGAACCAAGGGCAAATGACCAAGGACAATTGACGATGAGCGTGAATCTTTCTAGCAAACAGTTTACGCAACCTCATCTAGCTCAAGCAATCCATCAAATTCTAGAGGAAACAGGTTTAGATGGTGGCTGTTTGCGGTTGGAAATCACCGAAAGCGCCGTGATGGAAAATGCTGAATCTGCGATCGCTACCCTCTTACAATTGAAAAAACTAGGCGTCCAGTTATATATTGATGACTTCGGCACGGGTTATTCATCTTTAAGTTATCTGCACCGATTTCCAATTGATACGTTGAAAATTGACCGTTCCTTCGTCGGTAGAATGAGCAGTGATAGCGAGAATTCGGAGATTGTTCGTACCATTGTCACACTTGCTCACAACTTGGGTTTGGATGTGGTTGCAGAAGGAGTAGAAACCCATGAGCAACTTGCCCAACTCAGAACGCTGCAATGCGAGTATGGACAAGGTTACTTTTTCTCCCGCCCCCTGGATGTTGCAGCCGTGGAGACATTAATGGCGGCAAAGCCTCAGTGGTAGAGATACCCCTGGCATCCCCCGATAAATTGGGGGACTTTTCCGGTTCCCCCCAATTTATCGGGGGGTTAGGGGGGATCTAGGTTTCAAGCTTTGAGTGCGTAAGTCCTGATATATCTAAATTGCCCAAAAAACTCCTACAAAATGTCGTCTATGTCCGTAACTCCCCAACTGGCTGTTGGCAGCAATAGACAAGCCATTGTCATCGGTGGCAGTATGGCTGGGCTACTAGCAGCGCGTGTGCTTGCCGACCGCTTTGACCAAGTGACGATTATTGAACGCGATCGCATCCCAGACAAACTGGAGACGCGCCGAGGCGTCCCCCAAGCCTACCAAGCCCACGTTCTGCTAGTGCGGGGTCAGCAGATTTTAGAGCAAATGTTTCCTGGATTGGGTGCTGAATTAGTGGCTGCTGGCGCAACTACTTTGGACTGGACGTTAGACTGTCCCATGCTAGATTTTGGCGGTTGGGCACCCCGCTTTCCCTCCGGACTTGTGACTCATGCCTGTAGTCGGAACCTGCTGGAATGGACGATTCGCCGCCGACTGGCTGCTTACAGCAACATACGCATTCTGGAAGAATCCCAAGTAACCGAGTTGTTGTCTGACGCCAGCAAAACGAAAGTGACGGGCGTGCAGGTGCAATTTCACAACCACCCGCAAAACACTAGCGCCGCAGATGTAGAGACGCGGAATTTCGCCTCTCTACCAGCCGATCTGGTCGTGGATGCAACTGGACGGAATTCCAAAACCCCTGAGTGGTTAAAGGCATTAGGTTACACGCCGCCTCAGGAGACAGTCATTAACTCGTTTTTAGGCTACGCCAGCCGTTGGTATCAGCGCCCAGCCGATCTCCAAAGCGATTGGAAATCAATCGTGCTGTGGTCTAAACCAGGGGAAAACTCTCGCGGTGGGCTGCTTTATCCCTGTGAGGGCGATGCTTTTGTTCTCACCCTGGCTGGCGTAGGTCGAGATTATCCACCCAGCGACGAAGCTGGCTTTTTGGAATTTGCCCGCAGCTTGCGATCGCCCATTCTCTACGAAGTGGTCAAACACGCCCAACCGATTTCACCCATCTACTGTCATCGCGGGACAGAAAACCGCCTGCGTCACTACGAACAATCCAGATTGCCAGAAAACTTTGTCGTCTTAGGTGATGCCGTCTGTTCCTTCAATCCTATCTACGGTCAAGGCATGACTGCGGCGGCGATCGCTGCGTTAACTCTGGAGGAGTGCTTGAAAGAGCAATTTCAGCGTCAGTCTCAGGACGATTTAACGGGTTTAACGCGGCGTTTTCAAAAGCAACTGGCTAAAGTGAATCATATACCTTGGCTGATGGCAACCGGCGAGGATTTCCGCTGGTCTACGACCGAGGGCGGTCAACCCGATCTCAAGACCCGATTTATGCATTTGTATCTGGATCGTGTGAGATTAATCACGATTGACAGTCCCGTAGCGTTCAAAGTTTTCATAGAAGTGATGCACCTGCTGAAACCACCCACCGCGTTTTTTCAGCCGAGAATCTTAGTGCAAGTGCTAAGGCAGTTAATCAATCGGCGTCGGCAAGATCAACCGAGTGCTGATGAACTATATCTTCCGAAGCTGCCGTCTTCTGCTGTTGATTCGTTAACCTGAAGAGTGTCCGCAGTGGCAATGAATCGCCGATCCCATGACTAAAACGGCAAAGGAGTATCTATGTCTGTGCTAGAGGGTTCTTGGAAGCACGAGTATATCACCAGCAACGGAATTAAGCTGCACTACGTCACGCAGGGAGAAGGCCCTTTGATGCTGATGCTGCATGGGTTCCCTGAATTTTGGTACTCCTGGCGGCATCTAATACCCGAATTTGCCAAAGATTATAAAGTCGTCGCCCTCGACTTGCGCGGTTATAACGACAGCGATAAGCCAGCAGACCAATCGGCTTATGTGATGGATGAATTTATTAAAGATGTTGAAGGGGTAATTAAGGGACTCGGATACTCTAGCTGCGTTCTGGTGGGTCATGACTGGGGGGGCGCGATCGCTTGGAATTTTGCCTACGCATACCCCACAATGGTGGACAAGTTGATTGTGCTAAATCTGCCTCACCCTGCCAAATTTGCCGAAAATATGCGTAATCCCCAACAACTCTTACGCAGTTCCTATATTTTCTTTTTTCAGCTACCGTGGCTACCAGAATTTCTCTTACAATCCTTCGATTACCAATCCATCGAAACGGCTTTCACGGGTATGGCTGTTGATAAGAATGCCTTCACAAAAGCCGATCTGGATGCCTATAAACAAGCTGCGGCAAAACCCGGTGTCCTGACAGCCAGCCTGAACTATTATCGCAATCTTTTTCAGCAGAGAATGCTCAATCAAGATTGGAGTATTCTCCAGGTTCCTACTCTAATGATTTGGGGGGAGAAAGATACTGCACTTGGTAAAGAACTGACTTACGGAACCCAAGCGTATGTCAAAGACTTTACGATTAAATACATCCCCGACTCTAGCCATTGGGTGCAGCAAGAGAAACCGCAACTAGTCACTCAATATATGCGAGAGTTCCTTGCAACTACCAGCGGCTGATCGATAGGTGATTACTGCAACTTTTAAGATTGACTCACTTTGCTGCTGATATTAACAGTTTTGAGCAAATTAGAGATTGGGAAAAGTCTACCACTCTTGCTATAAGCTTTCAAGGTGCCAATCAAGAGGCTGAAGCTACTTTTTAAATTCTATACAGCTCCAGCCTTAAAGCGACAGATTGCCAATCTATCAACAATTCTACCAAGCACTCAGATAGCAAATCTACTTGCTTCTATGTCAAATAGCGATGCTGCTGGCGCAGCCGCAACGCTTACGTGCAATTCTTGTGATGCGGGGAAGGATGCGATCGCGTTGTTTATTTTGGCAATTCTGCTTTAATCATGTCACAAAAATTTATAAAACTTTTGAATGTATTCAATTGCGGTGGTTGAGCTTTAATTCTTGCTTTTAATTCATTCAAGTAGTATGGTTTCAAGACCTCGCCTGGGTTTCTTTTGTTATATGTGATATTTTTTCCCTCAAATAGCGCTTTCAAATAAGCCCCATGAAACTGAGCATGGGTATTAAATTCATTATATTTGCCCATAAATTCAGGATCATCGACTGAAACATCATAATAACGGATATAATCCAACAACGGTTGGTTTTGAGGATTTTTTGAGTAAATCTTTCGATTACCCAGTAACCAGGTTTCTAAGCATCGGTTTTGAACGATGATAAAAAACTTTGTCTTTCCCAATTCAAAGCTTTCTTTTCTTATAAATTCATCAATTTCATTTCTGATATCTGCAACAGTATTTTCTTCTGCATCAAGACATACCACAAAATAGTTATACTTTCCACTTAAATTGATTTCTTCAATTGCTCTGGGAATGAAATCATAAATAAGGGAAGGATACCCTTCGCCACTTATCAGGTAATAGTTTTTCACATTCACCAGCGCGTAGGCATCAACTCGCTGTAGTTCTGGTAAAAGATGCCCTAACCAAGCTGGATAAACTTTTTTCTCAGTTCTTCTTCCTTCTACAAGAAAATACAGATTCATTCAACTGCTATTCCTTCGCTGTAAGCTTCAAGATTTAGTAGTTGAATAAAAGCTTGATGTCTAGATTTGCCCAGGTTAAAATCCTTAGCATCTTTTACCGTTACTACACCGCCTCTACGAGTAACTATTTTCCAGTGTTCCATCCCAATATTATTAATAATGTAAGGGTGATGGCTGGTTATGATAAATTGCAGATTTCTATTTTGCCCCAACAAATCTTCAGTCAAAACATCAATACAGTTAACACCTAAACTATTCTCAAATTCATCAATAAGAATTACGCTTCCTTCAGGGGCTAAGTATAATTCGCTAATCTGCATTAAAGTTTTAAACATTCCTGAAGAAATATTAGGTTGACTAATCCATTTATCAACACCTTTTTCTTTAATCTTAAGGGAAAGAAACTCATTCAATAAATTTTTAAAGCTAATTGGTAAATCTTCCCGCTTTTCTGGTTCTACTTTGATATCTTCAACCTGTGTAAATATATCATTTATAAAGCGCTTTTTGATTTTTTGGAATACACCTGGAAAATATTTATAAACTAATGCCAATTTGATTAAGTCTGGTTGATTAATTTTTTGTATAGTTTCCAAAGAAGAGTTTTCAAATTGGTTTAAAAATGCAGTGGTAGCTGTGTATATTCTTTTCTCCGGATCTAACTGAACTATTTTATCAAAACCCTCCTTTATGGGAGCAATGTCTTCTTCTTCACTTAGTATATCGACTAAACTTTTAAACGGTGACAACTTCGGAGTCATTTGATTTTTAAATTCTATTTTATCGTTGTTTCTTTTAGCAAGTTCATTGCCCTGCTTATATAAATACTCATTTATAATTCTAATTTTAGGTTCTTCATCATTCCCATCAAGAATCCCTCCAGCCAATCCTTTGCTTTCAAATTCCCCTTTCCATCGAAATTCAACCCGCTCAAGAGTTTCAAATGTAATATCCCATTGCACCCCATTCAAAGATTCACCATTGGCTATATCTTTTAAGTTTAATATTGACTTAATAATTTGAGTTTTGCCAACTCCTGATACACCAACAAGTAAGGTGAGGTTAGAAAAGCTATTAGTAAAATCAACTGTATTTAAGCGCCAGTCCAAGGCTTTGTTATAATATTCTATCGTTTTAATTTTCATAATTAATCTCCCCTTCAGTTACATAGATTATAACGATTAGCTAGAATTGGCTAATATACTGAAGGCATAGCTGTTAAACATTTACAGCCTAAATTCTTAGATATATTAGCAAAATTTTTATAAATCTCTATTAACTGAATCGATGGTGGCAGGGCTTACACAAGTGTAATAGCGATCGCCCCCACTACCCTATCTCTTCTTTACTCCTAAAAAAAACTCGTCTAGTTGAGAGGCGCGATCGCCTCCTCCACTCTTCTGCCTCCTCGCCACCACAAAAACAAGACACAATAGTTAACATACTTGCAATAGAGCATCTAAAATCAAAGATTGCCCCTAAAAGTTCCTTACCATGTCCTCAGATGATATCCGCGCCACGCGGTTAGAGAAAGTCGAACAGCTAAAGCAACTGGGAATGAATCCCTACGCTTACCAGTGGGAATCCAGCCACCATGCGGCTCAATTGCAGGAAAAATACGCAGATTTGCCGAGCGGTGAAGAAGTTGAGGTAGAAGTCGCCATTGCTGGACGCATTATGGCGCGTCGCGTCTTCGGCAAACTCGCCTTCTTTACCTTGCAGGACGAAACTGGCTCGATTCAGCTGTATCTAGAGAAGAAAAGAATCGATGAAGGGATGGCGGATGTCCCGGATGCCTTTAAACACCTAAAGGATCTAACGGATGCTGGGGATATCCTGGGAGCCAAGGGGACAATTAAACGCACGGAAAAGGGTGAGCTATCGGTTTACGTCAAGCAGTACGCAATTCTCACCAAGTCGCTGCTACCTTTACCGGATAAATGGCATGGATTGACGGATGTCGCCAAGCGCTACCGTCAGCGTTATGTGGATTTGATTGTCAATCCGGAAGTGCGGGAAACCTTCCGCCGCCGCGCTCTCATTACCGCCGGAATTCGCCGCTATTTGGATAAACTGGGCTTTATTGAAATTGAAACGCCAGTGTTACAAGGAGAAGCTGGCGGTGCCGATGCTCGTCCCTTCATCACCTATCACAACACGCTGGATATGGAGTTGTATCTGCGGATTGCCACAGAACTCCATCTGAAGCGGCTGATTGTGGGTGGATTTGAGAAGGTGTTTGAATTGGGGCGAATTTTCCGGAATGAGGGGATTTCCACTCGCCACAATCCGGAATTCACCACGATTGAGGTTTATCAAGCCTACGCCGACTATCAGGATATGATGGCGCTGACGGAGGGAATTATTACCACTGTGGCGCAAGAGGTGCTGGGGACGCTGGAAATTACTTATCAAGGCGAGACGATTGACTTAACACCGCCTTGGCGTCGCGTTACCATGCACGACTTAGTCAAGGAGCAAACTGGCTTAGATTTTACCGTCCCAACGCTGGAAGCGGCGAAAGCAGCAGCGAGTCAGGCAGGTATCGGAGGCGCTCAAGAATGCGAATCGATTGGCAAAATTCTTAACGAAGCCTTTGAGCAAAAATGCGAACCGAATCTGATTCAGCCGACGTTTGTGCTGGATTATCCGGTGGAAATTTCGCCCCTGGCTAAGCCGCACCGCTCGAAACCGGGATTGGTAGAGCGATTTGAGCTATTTATTGTCGGACGGGAGACGGCGAATAGTTTCTCAGAATTAACCGATCCTATCGAGCAGCGGCAAAGACTGGAAGCGCAAGCGGCGCGGAAGGCGGCTGGAGATTTAGAAGCGCAAGGCGTTGATGAAGATTTCCTGACGGCGCTGGAGTATGGAATGCCGCCGACGGGTGGTTTAGGGATTGGGATTGACCGCTTAGTGATGCTGCTAACTGATTGTGCCAGCATTCGGGATGCGATCGCGTTCCCCCTCCTCAAACCCGACAAATCCGACGCCACCCCAGAATAAACCTAACCCTGCCCCTTTCCACCTCTCCCTAACCCTCTTCTCTTAGGGGAGGGTTAGGGAGAGGTCAATATAGCTAATTCGACACTTCCGCCATTTCAATCACGCGACCTTCCAAATCTTTTACCAAAAAATTCAATGGTTTGTCGCGGCGAATTTTGTGCTTGACGCCTCGCATTTGCACCCGCATCAGCACCATCTCTAAACAATCGTGGTCAAAACAAACGTGACGTTGCTGGTTTTTATTCCCCAAACTGGCTCCAGAAATGACGTGCAGTTGGGTGTTCTTCTTGAGCTGATACCATAAACCTTCCGAACCATTCAACTTTTGGGTAGCGGTGCTTCCTCCCAACGTGGGTGAGAGATAAAGCGGATCGATGGCGGTAGCTCCCAATGTTTGCTCATAGTTGTAGTAGTAGTGCAGAGGCACTTCTGCAACTGGCAAATCTAGCAAGCCTTCATAGAACTGTCGCGCCGTGTCTAAATCGGACACCATGACGGTATGGACTTTTGGGGCGCTGGTGAGGAACATCCACATGGCACCGGCGTAGGCTGCCAACAGCATCACCATGATGCCTTGAGTGGACAAGAGACCATCTAGAGGTAATTCCGGGAAAAAAGCACCTAAATGAACGAGCTGAGGCAGAAAAGAAATTGTATCAATTGCTGCTAGAACCATGAACCTACAAGGCTTGAAGAACTCTATTGAAAACTAAACTTACGGTTGCACATAACACTTTGACTGTAACCCAGTCAAGAGTGCTATTTAATTCTATCAAGCTTAAACGAGTCTCTAAAATACTCCGCAAGTCTGCCGAAGTTAAATAAAACTGGCGCTGCAAGTTATCTCGCTCGATACTGAGACAAGCGATGGTGGTTATAGCAATTCTATTTGAGTGGTGAGCCAGTGGTTCAGACTCCTGACTTCGTAAGAGTTGTCGGGAGTCTCGCCTTCACGACATGAGAAAGATAATCAGAAGGATGCGATCGCTACTCAATCTATCGCCGCGAAGCGCTCAAAGCAGCTGAAGAAATAAAGTGCGATTGGCACTCTTGTCACCGACTAAAAATACAAGCATCATTTCCATTCGTGAAAACACTAGATATATTAGGGATCGTTCCTGGATAGAATGACTCCAGTAAGTGATTCAAAATCGTGCAAATTCCTCAT
This sequence comes from Coleofasciculus sp. H7-1, assembly GCF_057473865.1. NCBI lineage: Bacteria > Bacillati > Cyanobacteriota > Cyanophyceae > Coleofasciculales > Coleofasciculaceae > Coleofasciculus > Coleofasciculus sp. H7-1. Next base: position 90,534 of record NZ_JBYCCT010000061.1, on the reverse strand, counting down.
TTCCCTGAAAGCAATCATCCGATTGTCAAATCGCTGTTTCATTACAGCGATCAGGAATTACTGACTTTGTTTCAGCGCCATCCGGAGCAGGGGCGCTTCTTCGTAGCGCTTTTCAGTCGCTATAGTCCGATAGTTTATACCCTGATTCAGCATTTGGCGCGATCGCCTGTACAAGCAGACTACCTCTTCGCCCTCACCTGGCGGCACATCTACTTCGAGCTAGGCGGACTGGATTTGCGCGATGTTAGCGGGACTGGGATGCTAACTTTCCAGAACTGGCTGATCAACATTACGGCTGTATGTATCAACCAGGCAGAATTGCCACCCGTGGAGTCAATTCATTACAACCTACAAGCGGCTTCCCCGCCCCTGTGGTGTTATGTTGAACAAGCGCTGGAGCGATTCCCGCCGATGTTGCGATTGATGGTGCTGATGGCGCAGACCTTCAACTGGAGTCATACGCGGATTGCGGCTTATCTCCAGGCAGAGGGAGAAACAATTTCTCCGACACAGGTTCAAGTCAAGCTCCAGGAAGGGTATCAACTGTTAGAAGCTTCTTTACCAGAGGATATTCGCACAATTTATCTGGTAGGAGCTAAGCAACAGAGCAAAGGCGAGAAGCAAGAGGCAAGTGGAGCGATTAGCTATGAGTTATGAGGAGCGAGTCTTGTTTTTCGCAGCATTCGCCAAATTAGGCAAAAATCGGGCACAAAAGAACAGTGCTAATAAATTGAGACTTTTTTCTGTTTCTTTGATCTTTTTACTGTTTAGTTTTTACTTGCCGAGTGGTGCCAAAGCCGTTAGTATTGACCAACAACTCAGTATCCCCTTGAACAATGGCACCCAAGGATATGCGAGGGAAGATGCCGACCGACTGCTGCGATTGGGCGCACAGGAGGAACAGAAAGGAAACCTGGCGAAAGCAATTCCCTACTGGATACAAGCACTGGATATTTATCAACAACTGGGCGATAGGCAGGCAATCGGTATTACCTACGATTATCTAGGTCTTACTTACGCCCGGTTGGGACGCTACTTTGAGGCGGAAGATGCCCTGCGACGCCGGTTGGCGGTTGCCCGCGACGAACCAGACTTCCAGGGGCAGATTTATGGCTTAAATAACGTCGGCACCATTCTGCTGCAACGAGGTGCCGTGCAGGCGGCTTCAGCCAGCTTTTCTGAGGCACTGAAAATTGCCCAAAGCATCAACAGCCAAGCTGGGGAAGGACTGTCGCTGAGTAATCTGGGATTGGCGGCGGCGAATAGCGGCGATTATTTCCAAGCGATTAAACGTTACGAAGAAGCCTTGATTTTTCGGCGGCGAGGGAAAGATCCTCTGGGCGAGGCGAATACAGTGAATAATTTGGGAGATGCTTATCGGGCAATCAATCAATATCGGGATGCCCAGACTTCATACCGTGCGGCACTGAGATTGGGACGGCAAACGCGCGATCGCTCAACTCAATACCGAGCGATTGATGGTCTGCTGGTCATCTACAGCAGGCTTAGGCAGTATCAGGAGGCTTTTGAACTGCTCGATCGCCGCTTAACCTTGGCTCAAGAATCGCAAAACTTGCGGCAAGAACTGGAATCGCTCAGGTTATTCGCTCAACTTTATCAGGTGAGCGGCAACCCAGTATCGGCGCGGACTTTTTACCAACGAGCGATCGCTTTGGCGCGTACCCTTGGGGATGAGCAGGAAGAAGCCCTTTTGCTCAACAATTTGGCTCAAATTCGGATTAGATAAAGCGTTATACCAGCGTAGGGAGGCAAAGCTCTACCTCCCTACGATCCTGGTCAGGAAATAGCAATCCTCATTCATTCATAAAATCTTGGATCTCTCTTCTTACTCTTCCTTCGCGCTCTTTGCGTCTTCACGGTTCCTAAAAAAATTTACAACTCAAAGGTTAGTTCAGCAAGACATTACCGTTTTCCTGAATGGTCATGGCATTTTTGTCAACACCGAGATCCGTTGTTTCCTCCAAAACCACCTCTAACATTCCCTGTTCGCCTGATGTTTGAGGAACGACTCTCAGCAGTGCGCCATTCGGACGTTGGAAGGTCAGATTTACAGGGGTTTTCAAGCCTTGTAGCGTAATATTATCTCGACCAGGTAGCCTCCGCTGATTGGTATCGCCCAGCACCTGATAAGTGATGGGATCGCCGGTTTGGTTGATCAGTTTGACATTCACCATCCCGTTCATGGGCATCACCCTGGAAGCGGGAGATTGTAGCTGTTCCGGTGCTGGTGGTTTAATCACAGCACAGGGTTGTGTCGGCGGTGCCATATCAGCGCCCGGTCTTGGCGGCGCTGGGGGTGTCATCTCAGTCTCTGACTGCATTGGCGAGGCAGCTGGACAACCCGCAGGGGGACGAATGCCCGCTTGAATATATCTAGATTCGTAGAAAATGCTAGGACAGGGGTTTAGTGGCGAAACGCGCTGAGCGTTATTCGGCAATTGGTTGACATTGCTGGGATTGGAGTTATTCTGCATCAGGCGATCGCCACTTGCGGGTGGTTGCATCAGGCGATCGCGAGTATCGGATGGTTGCTCGATCTCGCCTGGAGCCGAGTTCATCTGAGCCAGTGCTGGTAAGCCAAAGAGCAGACTTCCACAAATCGCTCCTGCTAACGCCAGTGTTTTTTTGATTGACTGATGTTTTTGAATCATGATTGATTTCTCCTTTAATTCAGTTTATTTAAAAAGTGTTTCAACTGCCCGACTTTAGCAGTTTGGTACTCGTCGGGCAGCAAAAAAAGATTAAGTTTTAGTCGGCAAAAGGCAAAAGTAAAGAATTTGCTCTTTTTATTTTTGCCTTTCTCAAAAAGCTAGGCTTTCTCCCAGAATTCTCTAATTTTGTCGGGTAAGAAGCCAGCAATTTCCTGAACCCGTTCCTCGGACAATTCATCTTTTGTCGCCGCGAACACAGCCTTAATTGCCATTTCTGGTTCTACCCCTTGCGGCAAACCAGCTTCTTGCCGAATCCGGAATAGAAAAGTATCGGACTTAATCACTAGGGGAGGACGAATTCGGCTGAGGAATTGGACAATTGGATTGGTATCCTTCCACAAGTCGGCAATTTCGTTTTGCAGCGCCTTATCTTTTGTAGGTTCCACTGGTTCATGCAGTTCAGAAGTAACCCGATCGGCGGCTTCATTCGTCATCATGTCCCGCATGGTACGGAACACCACCTCACTGATATCTCTAGCATCAAAGATATCTTCCAGTTCGCCCCTGAACATCACTTTCTCTAGGAAGGGCATATCCTTTGTGGCAATGGGAACCACGGGACCTTCTTGAAGGGCTGCTGGCAGGTTTTCCTCCATTTTTTCCAACAGGCGTTGCCCTTTTTCCGTCAGTCTTGCACTTTTAAATTTGATCAGATGAGGTGCTAAACCATCAGAGGGATCGTAGGAATTGGCAATGCGGAAGTCGAACTCTTTCGGATTAACGACATCCGAGGTATCTTCCTGATTGCCGTAAGCATTGCCAGTAAATTCAGCATCGATATACTGCTTTTGATTTAAATAATCTAGGTGCCCCAGCAGGTCGGTTTCTGTGACTTGTCTACCAGCGAAGTCTGCCGCCGTGAAGGCTACTTCATGCTTACCCGGCTCGCTGTCACCTTCGTGGATTTTTTTGAGTAAGATGTAGGCAACATCTTCTCTTAAGGGTATTGTCATCAGAATCTCCTTATATTTTGAATGTCGGATTTAGTAAACGCGGCTTTTCCCTTAAACTTTCCGCCAGATTGCGCTCGGATAAATGATTAGAGCGATTGAAACTCTCTTTGAGTTTCAAAAACCATTTTTGGGTGGAAATTTGGCTAAATCGCCTTAGCCGCTATTCAAGAAATTAGTAGGTCAAGCTTGATCCCTGCATCTGCCAGGGGAAGCATTTCTAAAGTAGAGTCTTTGGAAGGATGATGGAAGAGGGATGAAAGATGAATGGATTCATCCTTCCTAATATTCTTTTGTGGCTGCCGGTAAAGTGACCGTAACCGTTGTACCTTGATGGAGAATGCTTTCAATCTGGATGTGACCTTGGTGAGTCTCAACAATTGCCCGCGCGATCGCTAACCCTAATCCCGATCCCGTTGCCGTAGCATTTCCCGCGATATGAGTTCTGGCGGGATCGACCCGATAGAATCGGTCGAAAATGTGGGGCAGTGCCGACTCTGGAATGCCGATGCCAGTATCGCTGACTCTGACTTGCAGCTGGGGCATCCCGTGGCGTTTCGTGGGGCGATTCATTGCATCGACCCATTGCAATTCCACATCAACTTTACCCCCCGCTGGGGTGTATTGCAGGGCATTACTGACCAGATTTGTGAATAGACGCGCCAGATGATCCCAGTCTCCCTCAACAGCAAAGGCATCCTCTTCAAATTTGGGATTTGGGATTTGGGATGGGATTTCTTCCTCAATCAATCCCAAATCTAAAATCGGCAATCCAAAATCGAGAGATAGCTTGATGCCTTTCTCAGTAGCTACTAGCTGTTGTTCTTCAATCACCTCCATCAACAAGGCATCGAGGTGAACTTGAACCCAAGTGCGTTGTTTCATGCCACTATCCTGCCGCGCCAGAAATAGCAGATCGTCCACCAAACGCCCTAAACGCCTAGTTAACCGTTCTACAACCTTCAGCTGTTGTCGGTAATGGATGGGTGCCTCCCCTGCTGCCTCTACCAGGTCGGGATCGTCCAGCGCCACCTGCACATTCGTTTGAATCATGGCAATCGGGTTCCGGAGTTCGTGGGAGGCGTCAGCGGTGAATTGTTTAAGACGTTGGTAAGACTCTCGCACAGGTTCCATCGCCAACCCAGAAAGCCACCAGCCGCTAGCCGCCACAGAAATTAACATTAACCCGGTGCCAAAAATCAAATCGACCATTAACAAGCGAGTCGGTTTGGCAACCTCAAACCAGGGATGGCTGACGCGCAGATATCCCAGTACTTGACGCCCTATTTGCACTCGTTGTGTCACCTGTCGCAAAAGCAGCTTGGAGTCCTTCGTTGCCTCCCTTGTAGGAGACCAAAATTCCGAGTCTAATATCCCTTGCCACGAAGCCCGAACCACTGGCACGGTTTCACCAGTGCGGTTGAGATGAATGGGAATATCTAGGGGTTCAAAGAGGGTAGACCAGAGTAATTCACCTGTGGCGCTAAACCACTCCAGGTCGATGTGGTCGTCTTCAGCGGCTTCGGCATTATTGCGAAAACTTGCTTCGACGTTGACGGATGAATTGCCATTCGGGGCGGTTTCAATAACGAGCGATCGCTGCACCACTTCCACTACATGATTAAGCGTATCATCTACGCGCTCAATCAGCGTGTTGCGGACATACAAATAAACCCCAGTGGCAAATATCAGCAGCAGTACCGCTGTGACAGCCGTGTACCAAATAGCCAGACGCCGACGAGTGGCTTGAAACATAAATCAACTCAATTATAATCTCTAATTTTTTAACGCAGAGTTAAACGCTCTCGGTACGCAAAGTTGTGTTAATTTCTTTGCGTACCTCTGCGGTTCCCTTGGCGTACCTTTGCCTTAAAAATCTTCTCTATAATCTTTAAGCAGCACTGGGTTGCCCAAATTGAGTCAAGAAGCGGAATGCCTTGATAATGGAACTTGCACAATCTCTGGGGGAAGTGCCGTAAAAGGCACGCCATGCGGCGGCTTTATACTCGTCATAGCGGTCTGCTCGTTCTGGAAATTTTTCCAGCCAAGCCAACCGCACGGCATGACCAATTAGCACATCTAGGACAATATATTCTTCTACTTGTAACTCTGGATTCGCTTGAGCGATCGCTGCCAATTCCATCAACGCCTCGATATTTACCTTTCGGTATTCCGGTGCCTGGATCTTATTGAGCAAATGCTCGATTCGCAGGGCAAAATTCTTTTCCCCTGGCGTCATTTCTGACAAAATTAAATGGCTATCCAAACGATTGCGCCGCTCTAGCTTATCCCCAATTACCAAACCTTTGCAGTGTTTCAGCAGTCTCCAGACGCTGGGATAAAAGTCTTTCGGTACTCGATTGAGTGCCCCATCCAGTTGTCGCTGTCGCAACCAACCCCCAGCAGTGGGTGCCTCTGTCTCATCTGGTTCCACCGGAACCACCCACTCAATCTCCTGTTCCTGCTGTTTAACGTGTAAGGATTCTTGCTGGCGCAACACTTGATTCATCCCCTCATACCCAGCTAATACTTGGCGCAGCCGCATTCTCACTTCAAACGGGCTTAACTGCATCAAGTGTTCATAAGCTTCATCCTGAGTCAGTCGCAATTCGTGCGCCAATTCGCTAGTCAACAGCAGGATCAAATATCCTACCCGCAGCGTCAGCAAACCGTCAAATAGCTGAGGTTCCCCCTTGATCAGCAGACCGAGATAAATTAGGATTTCTTGAGCTAAGACGCGATCGCGTATATCCTCCCCGCAGAACTCGCGGATCTTGTCCATAATTTCTGTATAAGACATCGGGCGCGTCATCAGCGACGCCTCAGTATACGCCTTGCCCACCGTAATCTGCTTGCCCCGCACTAGGATATCCGTCACTGCATCCGATAAGCCAATATCAACCTTATTCAGTAACCCAGCGGCATGACGCACTACAGTCCAATGGGGGGAAGCTCCGCTGGTGCCTGCCTTGGTGTAAACTTCATCCAGCAATTGGGCTACCGTCACCCGTTGACCTGGTCCTCCAAAGCCGGTATCAAAATCCAATCCCTGCAACCGCACCAAGGTATGCAACAACTCAATTTGCTCGTAAATGTTTTCCGACTCCCGCAGACTGGAGAGTAATAATCCCAAGTTGGTTTCGCACTCCAGCATAAATTCTTGAGTATTACCCAGCGGCCTATTTTTATCGGGATGGCTGGTCAGATAGTACCGTCGTGTCGCGGCATCTTGAACCGGCGACTGGGTAAACTCAAAGTCGTGTAGAAAATCAATTCGTTCGGTCCCAGATGTCAGCATCAGCTGATTTAGCCGCCCCAATTTCACCCGGACCCCATTGCATAAACCATCTTTTAGCTCCTGCATCAGTTCCAGAAGCGCCTCTGAGCCGGTTTCCAGCATCGCCTGGGTCAGCAACAACGTCATGGTAGGACGCCCTAGCTCAAACCAATTGCGCTGAATATAAGCAAGTTCGCTCTGAATTTCAGCGACTAAGAAATGGTAGTCAAGCGTCAGGTAAAACTGCTGTTGATCCAAAAATGACGGTAAGAAGACAATCGTCTCGCTCCGGATGCGAAAAATCCTTGATGTCGTTAAAGTCCGCAACCGGCGCACGGGTCTGCCAGTGAGTCCCAGCTTATCGTTCCGTCCAATTTGGGTATAAATTGCTGACAGTTCTGTTGCTTGACGCACCTGAATCGGCTCCAGTTGTTGCGGCGTCTGCGTTGCAATGCCGTGGACTGCTAATTCAGCTTGCAACTTTTCATCTTCTGCCAGCAGCGCAATTTGTACCATCGGGTTTCCTTCCCGACCTACACTGAGGTGCCGTCCCAGGGGGTCAATATCCCCCACCGCGATTAACTTTTCACTCAGCATTTGTCCTAGCAGGTACAAGCTTTGCGCCCACACCAGGGGGATGTTTTCATTAGGTAGGCGCTGCTGGGTATGGGGGTTCAGCCTCTCCGCCTCAATCGTTTCCGCCGGGACATAATAAAGCTCCGGTAGCAGCCGCAAACCGTCCTGCTCAATCAGCAGAAACTCCAGACACTCTTGGTAGTCCTTAACTTGTTCGGTGTCTCCCCGAAACAAACCATCCAGCACCAGGTAGGTGAAAAATAAAGGCCATTCGCACTCAATATGCTCAAATTGTTGCAATTCCCAAGGTTCGTAGTGCAAGCGGCTGGTATCTTCCAAAACAGTTTGGTGTCCATCTCGCAAAAAGCGTTTGCAGCCGTAGCGTCCCTCTAGCTTGTCAACGATTTTCTGTCGGGTGCGTTCCATCAGCTCCATATTTTCCACCGCAAAGGCTGGGAAACTAATCACGCTCAAGCTAGCCGCATCCACTTCTTTGGAGCTGGATTCCCTTGGCAGCAGGGATTTCAGGGTCATGCGGGCGCGAGCAATTTCATCCGGCAGCACATGAATTACAGAAGCCTGAGAACCGCGCACTCCGAATAAATCTAGTCCGCTAATTGCTTCCAAAGCGGCTTTTGCCATCCCGACCGAACTGGCATTTAGCTCTGGATTCCCCCGATTTATCTTATTTCCCCGCTCCCAAATCCCATAATCGGGGGTTCGGTAAGTTCTGCCAATGTAATACACCAGATTTTGGACAAAGTTCACTTCGTCAATGGCGTAGATGATGTGCAACCCCGATGCCGTCATCTGAGCCAGCATCAGCAGAAACAGCGAGGTGGCATCTAATTGCAAGTGTCCCCAAGCGTCATCGCCGACTACGACATCACCGCTGCTGGTGTTGTACTTGGCGTGCAAGCAGTCTAGGAGGGATTGGCTTTGCTTGAATCGCTCGACTTTGTGGCTTTGCCGCATCATACAGAACAACAGCCCCCGCATTAGCTTGACGACGCTTTGTTCTAGCTCGTAGGTGCGCCCCTTGTCTTCATCGACTTTGCGGTAAGCCAGTGCCAGTCCCCAAACGGCGAGAATGCTATAAACGTTGTCGCGTACCCAGGCATCGGTGTAGTCGCCGTGGGCGTTAATTGCGGTACTGGCGGGCAACAGACCCGTAATCGGATTCTGACGGTTGAGAATGACAGCCTTGATCTGGTGGTAGTAATCGTCTAGGCGGCTTAGCTGTTGTGAGGCGTTTAGCAACATATCATTCTCCGGCAGTATGGGGAATCCAGCTTTGGTGCCTTATATTGTCGCACCAAAGCCAAATTTAATCTGCTTAAAGGCAGAAAAGATTGCAAGGTTGTTAAATATTAGAAATATTTATTAATTTGACAGTAATTAAAATTTATTTGACACAGTAAAGACTATGTAAGCCGCAGAAGCAACGCTTTGAAAAATTAGTTGATCTTGATAGATTGCTGGTTGTTTATTTAACATAATTCAGCTTTTTTAATAGCAAACTATGCTTTTTAATGTTAGCAGATTTGTTGTTAGTAATAAAACCGTAAATTAATGGCGATCGCGCCTTAACCAAATTCAAAACAAACAGATTCAAAACTTTGCCATAAGCTTTTAACATAAATATATAAAATAGACATTTGCTCATTAAAACAATTCATTAAATCACATTTATTCTCTAACATAAAGCTAAAAATTTTCTCTGTAAATCAACTCCTTCTGGGAACTGGCTACCTAAGCATATACATAGAATGAGAACAGTAATAAAATGAGATGCTGGGAGTGAAACAACTTGAGTATTTCGTGACTCTGTACTGTGAAAAAATACGCCTCAAGTTTACACCTAGTTCACAAATTACCGCTTATAAATTTAGTAGATTCCAGGGTTTACCAAAGTCAATGACTGGTATAAAGTTCTATTTCTTAAGCAAGTTTTATAGCAAATTTGGCTCGTGACATCGCGCCCTTATGTTTTCATGGAGGTGAGCTTCTTAACTGCGACGGAAGATATAAAAATTGAGAGGATAGACAACATGACATCTGGAGAATCTTTGGACGATGGCGTTGAAGCGAATGGCATACGCTTTAAAACTCTGGTATCGGAACAGGTGTTGACCATCCCGAATAGGAATGGTGTCAAAACTCGCGTACAGTTTGGGATTCGCGTTACCAACTTTTCGCCAAATCCCTATCGCTTCATATTCTTTTACTTGCTCCCAGAACTCTTGGCGCCGGATGGGCAAGCAATACATCGGTGCTATGGCGTAAATGGAATCAAAATACCTCAAGAATCTGATTTTATGTTAGCTATGCCTGGAGAGAATTTGACCTTCTTTCTTGATGCCCAGCTTTCCTGGTGGAATCACAAGCTTCGACTCGGAGGATATGCCAGAAATGGTGGCGTTTGGCATTTTGACGCGCTTAATCCAGGTATATATCGGGTTCGGTTCGCATATCGAAACCAAGACGCAGTGAGACAAATCTATGGTGGAGGAAGTATAGAAGGACTCTGGATAGGTGTGGTGTCTACGCCTTTTGTGGAGTTCCGTTTGGTTCAGCCCTGAACTGGAGGTGTCATCACGATTACCACTTATATCCGATTTCACGCAAAGACTGTTATCTATTTGTCACCTAATGCGTAAAGGAGCTACGAAAAATGGCATCACGACAATATCCCTTAGCTTTCTGGGCGACAACCTTGCTAGTAGCGCTCACAAGTCAGTCTAGCGTCGCGTTTACTATTAATTTCCCTCCCCCAGATTCATACAATCCCTTTGTTCACTACGACGAAGAAGGTTATGAGGGCGATGCGTATCTGGTGGGTCCAGAAAGTATCGAAAGAGGTGGGACGGATGAGCTTATGCGATTGCTAGATGATTTTTCTAGGAGAAGGGGGGGTCGCTGGGAATTTGAGCGTGCGGAGGATGACTTAAAGGGTCGTTTTGATCTCCAATCTTATTACGCCTGCGGTCCTGGAATTGAGTGTGGGAAGGAGATAAACGACCCCTATATAGATGGAGTTGGAGCTTTTCTTGACTTACGGTACTATCCAGTTCTAGGTACCGCCGACCCCATACCCGACCCCACACGCCTAACCGATAAAGTCCAATGGATTCAGCGCGTGAAGAGTAACCATAGCCTCGACCCCGACGAACATGGTCGCATTGAAGATGTCCTCGACATTGATTCTAGGCAAAGCACCCCATACTATACTACAGCGGGAAACAGATTATCCATCGGCATACCACCCATCCCATACAGATTTTTCGTAGACAGATCGTACAGAAATGATCCCAAGAACAATCATACCTGGAATGCTTTCCTCTACCTGGTTGAAGAAACCACAGTTCCGGGAAGCCAGAAAAGGACAGTCAAGATTTACAACGGGATCAAATGGGGTTGGAGAAACGTAACTTGTAGTAAAAAATTCTATAAAAGTTTTTCTGACAGCCTAGGTGCTGGTGAACAAGACAATTTCCACCTGGATAAACTGACTCCAGGGGCAAACTTTCTTGCCTGGATTAATAACGACCTTCCCTCAAATAGCTGCAACCCAAACACCTACTTAAGCGCCTATAGCGATGATGGTTCTTTCTACTCATCTGACAACGACAGTAGTTTCTTAGGAGATGGCTTCGCTTCGGCACTGACGGGTACTATAATAGCCAGTGATGGCACCCTCAACCTGAGTGTCGGTGCTGTAGGAGGTCGTGGGGAAGACAGGGGCAACTATGAGCTTTATGTCGATGTGTCCGACAATCCTTCTCCTCCCCAACCGCCAGTTAGCGTTGGAGGTAGCGGTGGAGGTGGTTTTGGTAACGAGGGTCGGACACAGCAAAATCCAATACTTCCCAAGGCAGTTGAACAAGGCTGGCAAGTCTTCCGGAATGTTCCAAGCTGCCGCTGGTACGATCCGCCAACGAGTTATGGTTTTGAGTTCCAGTCACTGGAAGACACGCTATTCACTGAGATTCTTGATTTTCCCGTTGGTGACGATAATCTCTTTACCGTCTTAATAGGAGACACCATTCTGGGTGAGTTTGGTCCCGGACAAAGCGTAGACTTTGTTTCTTTATTTGGTTCAGGAGTGTCAAACTTTAAAATTACTGGTATCGATTCATTATTTGGCGACACAGAGGAAACGGCTTTTCCGATTCAACTAGCATTCAACAACCGAGTCGGAAGTTTCAAAATGCGCCCGTTGTCTGAAACCCCCAATCCTCAGTCGGTTCCTGAATCCAGTTCTTTTATTGGTTTTCTAGCTCTTGGTGCTTGGAGTGCTTGGAGTGTAAGTTCACTAAACAAGCGCAAGTAGGGGACACGTCCTGTGAAGTACCTTTATACCCTGCTGTTTTCCCTCAGCATCATTCTGATTAATCCTTGGGGATTAAGCCGAGGCGAAATCTGGACGCAGCCAAAAGTTTTCGTTGTCCTGCTAATCACTCTATTAAACCTCTTTTTCTTGTGGAAAGATCGGTTTGTGACAATACCGCGTAGCTGGTTTATTAGCAGATTGCTGTGGGAACTGTTTCTCGGAATTGGGCTACTTTCAACTATACAAAGTCCGTTCCCGCTTCGGTCTTTATTCGGTCAAGAGCAGATAGGCGATGGTTGGCTGTATTGGCTGATAATTGCAGTCTTCACCCTGAGTAATACTCTGCTTTTAAGACTGTACCCAGAACTACTGCGATCGCAACTTAATGGTTTGCTGATTGGTGGTGTAATTGTCGCTATAAGTATCTTCCCTCAAGCCATTGACTGGCGCATTGACTACACCGCTACAATGGGTCAACTGCTCCAAGAAAATGTCTTGGTTAGTACCATTTTCGTTCAGCAACAGCCGATTGGCTTGTACTCCCATCGCGGTCATGCGGCTTTTGTGTTAGCAGCTACGGGAGTTCTTTCGCTTGTGGGTTGGCGGTGGAATTGGCTATCTCTTCAAGTGATGCAAGCTGTTGTGATTCCAATTGTGGCGGCGCTGCTGCTGACTCAAACCAGAATGGGAATTGTGGCGATGCTTGTAGGAACTGCTTACCTGTTAGGACGAAAATACTACAAGCTGTTAGTCGTTGCGGCGCTGGTGTGTCTGCTTGTGGTTGGTATCGCCACTAGCACTCGACGACTCAATAATTTACCTCTAATCAAACAAATTACTTCAGACCGAGTTTGGCTGTGGGAGTTAGCAAGCCGTGGAATCAGGGAACGTCCTCTACTAGGATGGGGTATGCATGGTTTCGGGACAGCCTACCCTTATGTCATGAACCCGAATTGGACACCGAAAGTTGTGCGCTTGGGAAACTTCAGTTTCGACTACTTTAGCAGGGACGGGCAGTTGCAAACGCGATCGCTATCCACCAGTAAGGCGCACAATCTGATTCTGGACACAACTTTATCCGTAGGCTTTCTGGGGATGCTGTCTTACTTGACGCTGTTGGGATTTTGTCTATGTCGTGTCATCCAGTCGCCTTACCGTGGTATTGAGGCAGTAGCATTAGCCTATCTGATATTTACCCTCACCTGGTTCGAGTGCGCCCAGTTCACACATTTACCTTGGTGGGCACTTAGTCTTACCGATATCACCAGTCAAAAAAGAAGCCCGATCTCGCTTTAATAGCAAGTAGGGGCGGGGAAACCCTGCCCCTATAGAGATGAAAGCGATCGCGTTAGCGAATGTACTCTTTGAGGATGCTGTTGCGATTGGGATGGCGCAACTTGCGGAGAGCTTTTGCTTCAATTTGACGAATCCGTTCGCGGGTGACGTTGAAGATTTGACCGATTTCTTCAAGAGTTTTCATGCGTCCATCATCTAAGCCGTAGCGCAGACGCAGTACGTCGCGTTCGCGGGGGCTGAGGGTGTCGAGGACGCTTTCTAGGTCTTCGCGGAGGAGATTTTTGGAAACTTGGTCTTCGGGGGTTTCACCGTCAGCTTCGATGAAGTCTCCCAGGCGGGAGTCTTCTTCTTTACCGATGGGAGTTTCTAGAGAAATGGGTAACTGAGCTGATTTGGCGATGAATCGCAGTTTCTCGATGGTCATTTCCATGCGAGTAGCGATTTCTTCTTCAGTGGGTTTGCGACCCATTTCTTGGGAGAGAAGCTTGGTAGTTTTCTTGATCCGAGAGATGGTTTCGTAGAGGTGAACGGGCAGTCGAATGGTGCGAGATTGATCCGCGATCGCTCTCGTTATTGCCTGCCGAATCCACCACGTCGCATAGGTGGAGAACTTGTAACCTTTTTCGTGGTCAAATTTTTCAGCGGCTCGAATCAAGCCTAGACTGCCTTCCTGAATCAAGTCTTGGAAGGATAAGCCACGGTTCATATATTTTTTGGCAATCGAAACCACCAAACGCAGGTTTGACTGCACCATTTTGTCCTTAGCGCGACGACCTACATAGAGGCGATGTCGGAACGCTGGCAGGCGCTTGTTCACCTCTTTAGACCACTCTTCTTGTTGCGGTTCTCGCCCCAGCTGAGTAGCGAGTTGTTCCCAAACTCGCTCAGATTTTAGCACTCCCTCAGCCCACTCTATATCCTGCGGTTCCCGCTCCAGATTTTCGATCAGTTGCTCGCGCAAACGCTCTAATTCTAGTAAGTCCGCTATTTTGCGTGCGAGTTCAATTTCTTCGTCGGCTCGTAAGAGACGAATCCTACCAATTTCTTGTAAATAGAGACGAATCGAATCCTCAGTGTAGTGTTTCTTTTTCGTTTGCACCCGACGACGGGATCTACTGACCTTACCAGGCTTACTGTCGTCTTCTTCGGGTGTTACGTCTACAAAGTCGTCTTGATCCGCGTCTTCATCAATTAAGAGATCCAACTCGCTCTCAGGCGGAGTGATGATTTCGAGTACGTCGTTGGCCTGGGTCATGCCGAATTCCTCATGCTCCTTCAGTTAAAGACCAGAAGATGGTGTTAGTTAATCTACAAAACAAGTTAGCCAGTCGTTTACCTTACCAGCTTTCAACGCTTGCTGACTGGCTAAATGAGAGAAAGGGAGAAGGCGCTCGCCTTGCAGGCCAGCGTTCGATAACCGCGTTGAAATAGGTGTTAATGCTGGTAGTGTTCAAAACCTTTCCGATTGTAGCCTTTCTCACAAAACTTGCACGCTTTTGGTTTATTTAAACCTTCAAATATGAAGTTAATGTCAAGGCGGCTTTTCCAAATGGATAATCCGAGTGGAATTGATACACCCATTCCGATCCCATCTCCTTCAACTAGCTTGTACAGGATTTACCAGCAACATTCCCTGGTTGATTTGGTGATGCCTCCAGCCAGTTGATCGCTATCTTTCTATAAATAGCCTATAGTTAAGCGTCAAAGGTTTCGGGAGAGTAGCACTAAGCAGTAATGAACGTTTAGGCAAAACTAGAGAAAATGTTGCTTTGTCTCGCATTTTGCTTAAATGCAACTCTATCCTACTGACGCTTTATGGGCGATGGGTTGCGACAAATGGCTGAATTCTATTCCGTCATTCTAATCAACAAGAGCCAAAATGTGACAGAGAAAACATCAATATATTTCGCATTTAGGTTAAGGAGGTCAACTGAGTTTGCTGCCACAGCGCATCGATGGTAACAAATTGATATCCTTGTTGCAATAGTTGAGGCACTAGCTGGGCGGTCGTTTCAGCCACATCTTGACCTCCATAATAGCCATCATGCAAAACAATGACCGAACCATTTTGGACTTGCCGCAAAACTCGCTGTACGACGACGCTAACCCCAGGCTGCACCCAGTCTTCCGGCACCACGCTCCACATGACAGGTCGATAGTTCCACTGCTGCAATAAATCTAAGGTCTGGGGTGTAAACAAACCATTGGGGGGTCGAACGTCACGAATGTATTGTGGATCGAGTTGACAGGCTTGTTGGATCGCCTGCTGCGTCTGTTTTATACTTTGCTTGAGGTCAGATGGACTCAGCTTGGGAAAAGCGCGATGATCGTACCCATGCAGTCCAATCCAGTGACCCCGCTGGTAGACTTCTTTGGCAGTTGCTGGTGAGCGGTTAACGCAAACACCCAGCCAAAAAAAACTGGCGGTTATGCCGTATTGGTCTAGCACTTTCAATAGTTCGGGAGTGTAGTGGGGATGGGGGCCATCATCAAACGTGAGAGCGATCGCTCGTGAATTTCCAGTACCCGACCACAGACAACGGGGAAAGGCAGGCTGAAGAATTCGGTACACAATAGGAAATAGCGGAGCCAGATGCATTTGCTCTTTGATGTCGTTTTTCTAATTGGTGTCAGCAGACGGTGAGTCTCAAAGGTCAATTTAAACAACAAAGCCCATTTTTTGCCATACTGGCGGGAGCTTCTCTCTTATTTGCTCTCTCTGGGTGCAGCACCGTAACCACTAACCAGTATGAAGCAACCGCCCGGACAACTTTAACTTGGAAGGTCGGCTACTCGACCAATCCCAGCCGCAATCAAGAGCGAATCGAAACTTTTGCCTCTACTTCCTTACTCAACCGCAATGGGGAGAAGCCAGAAGGCGCGGTAATTGGCCCAGACGAACGGGAACTCTGGTGGTCTGCACTGCCGCCGCGCCCCACGCTTGATGAAATTGAACAGCGGCTGCAACCTGCCGAAAAGGCAAGCCAGCCAGAGATTTTGCGAGATGTGAATTACCAGATTACTTATCGCAACAACGGGCAGAGTGTTACCTTGCCGACGAATTACGATGTCTATCGAGAGGTTGTCAAGGCATATCCTTCCCAAACGCCTTTAGAGCTAACGCTGGGAGTCAACGATGCCTCTGTGGAGAAAGCGGAACCCCAGTTTAAGAATTAAAAAGCAAAAATTAAGATTGGGCGATCGCTCCTCTGCTCCTCTACCCCTCTGCTTAATTCTTCCTGCGGACTTTAGCCGCAGACCGTTTCAAAACAACTGGCGTCTTTAACGGTTGGCTGCCCTTAATTAACTGCTGGTTACTCTCCAATGCTTGCAGACCATCAAGAACCGCATCTCGGATTGCCGCTTCCGGTTCTTGATTCAGCATCAGCCGAAAGTATTCAGCAACGCTACGCCGATGCTCCCGCTCTAACCTAGCGTCTGTGACTAAGGCACAAAGTTGCCGAACCGCAATCAGACGCTTCAGGGGGTCTACCTGCGTTAGTTCCGTTAACCAATGGTTCAGGTTGGCTTCATCTCGATTCAGTTGACGGCTAATAATTTGCCAGACCAAGAGAATCAGGGTTGCCAGAGTGCCCAGACCTTGAAGAATTGCACCAGCGGCAATCCAAGGACTGTCGGAGTCTACCCAGATAGAAACCGCCATATAAGTGCTGAAGCTGGCAATGCCGCCACTGCCAACGGCAAGAGTTAATTGCCGGTTGGATCCACTAAAAAACCGTTGCAGACTCGACCAGTGTACTTGCCAGTCCCACTCCTGCATCAGGTAAACCAGCAACATTACCAACACACCAGTGCCGGTAGCGAGTAGAAGCTTCCAGTTCCAGAACAGCATCACCACCACAACGGCGATGGCTAGCGCCCACCGCTTCGCTACCGCTACCAGCCACCTGCCCGATCCCTGAACCGGGTGCCGGGGAAACAGCTTGAGGGCTGCCATTTTTAATTGTTTCTGCGACAGAGCTAATTGGATCTGGTTAACGAGTTGCTGTCGCCAAGACGACGCCTGTGCCACGAAAGTTTCCTGCTTAAGTCAGATAGATTATACCTAACGAGTTAACTATCTTAATAACTTTTAGTCATTAGTCCGTAGTCATTAGTCCTTAGTTTTAGCTAGTTGACCAATGACTACTGAACCAATGACCAATGACCGTTCATAAACCAAAGCTCAAGTCATCAATGGTCAGACAGCCATCAAAGGCGTAGAAGGTGATCCGATAGATATTTGGTACTGCGACGCTCAGCTGAGTGTTAGGAGGAATTTTGGAATCCGTCCCGGCTAGATTCGGCTCTGTCAGCTCAGCGCGAGCGAGGAGCTGGTTTTGCTGGTCGTAGGCAGATAAAATTGTTCGCTGGGAACTGGTGACAAAGCCACTGACAAAGCGAACCGGATACTGAAACGAAATTTCTATCAAGCCGTTTTTAGGGGCACCCATGAGGACGGTGGTGCCAGATCGCGGGGGGAAAGCGGGGTTGGAAGGATGCAGGGCGATCGCGTTTCTAAAAGTGAGACCCCATTGCTGAAACTGACGCTCCACCACGTCAAAGCATTTCAAGTCTTCCATGTTGAGGCGAACGCAGGTTGGCTTATTTACGGGTAAGCCGGAGTCAGCGCTAGGCGGCTCTATGCTAGGAGAAGCGACAACGGTGGACGCATCGCTGAACTCAATTGTTGTTGCGGATGCGTCAAAGTCGCTGATTTCATCCCACGGAAGACTGCATTGCATTGCCATAACATTCTCTTGACGTACTTTTTCAAGAACTGGATCGCCGTTTATTGCTCCGACACGGACATCTCCAGACTTGACGGAGCTATCACTTGGGAGCGACGATCTGAAGCTACTAACCCCCCCTCTGTTCATTCAGCCTCCTTGACTTATGGGGCGTCTTTTACGATCTGATTCCGAGTAATGCTTCTTCCCTCAGGCAAAAAATTCCGCATTTTTAAATTTTTTGAGCGGGAAGTTTTGGAAGAAATGTTCCAGCCATCAACATTGGCTGATGACCGATTGCCAGCGCGATCGCACACACCCTCTTACTTAAGTACGCAAAAAGCCGGTGAGGGGTTTCACCCCCTACCGTTTGGATTATCCCTGATTTTTTCTAATTTGGCGGAAAAAAACCAGCGGCTGGATTAGCATAGCGGGAAATAAAATCAACCGGCTGATATACTTTTACATTAATTTACATCTGCCTTTAGGGATAACTATTTACAAAATCTTTAATTTCAAGACGGTTGTTTTATCGTTCCTTTAAATTGCGGAATCGTTGCTCCAGTGAGGCTGGGCGCATTCGGTGCCATATCATTTGGTTTGACATTGCCCGGTGAAAATTTCTGAAACTAGCTATATCAGGACTTACGCAAAGCTTATACATATAGAGTTTTTTCGGGTTCAATCCCCCAGGGGGATTGCGGTGGTAGATGTGGTGATGTGCGGCGAGTCCTGTATATGTAAGCGTTTCATCATCCAAAATCTCAAGCAAAAATCTAAAATAGTATCAGTCACCAGCTCAACTGGGCATCGGCGATTGAAACTAGGTGCTAGGAATCAACCACTAGTCAGACGTTCTCACACTCAACAATTGGCGACAATGAGCGCTTGTGGCGATAACAATGAGGTTTATTCATGATTCAGCCACCCGGCTTTGAGATGCAATCGATTGTCACTTCCTTGGGAAGAATGGTGTACTACACCCCCAAGGGGGCACCTTGGCGCTCGACGGATGCAGCCATGTCAGAGGAGCTGCCCACGTTGGTTTTCCTGCATGGCTTTGGTGGTGGGTCGTCCGCCTATGAATGGTCGAAAGTCTATCCAGCTTTTGCAACCGAGTATCGAGTTATTGCACCCGACCTAATTGGTTGGGGTAGGTCTGACCATCCCGCACGCAATTACCAGATAGATGACTACATCAACACAATTATTGAGTTCATCGAGCAGACTTGTAACGAGCCGGTGCCAGTCGTGGCATCTTCTCTCACGGCTGCTTTTACAATTAGAGCCGCGATCGCTCGCCCCGATCTCTTTAAGTCCCTGATTCTCACCACACCGGCGGGTTTGTCTGACTTTGGGGAAAATTACAGCAGTAGCTTCTTTGCCCAACTGGTTAGCACGCCAATTCTAGATCGCTTGATCTATAGTACTGGCGTTGCTACTGAGGGTGGCATCCGTAGTTTCCTAGAACAGCGTCAATTTGCAAGGCAACGCCGCGTCTACCAGGAAATCGTAGACGCTTATCTGCAATCTGCCCAGCAACCAAATGCAGAATATGCAGCGCTTTCTTTTGTTCGGGGAGATTTATGCTTCGATCTATCCCTGTACATGACTCAGCTAAACGTGCCTACTGCCATAATGTGGGGGGAAAAATCCGAGTTTACTGGCCCGGAAATTGGCAGGCGGCTGGCAGCTTTAAATCCGCAAGCTGTCCGAGTTTTTCAGCCCCTCGATGATGTGGGCTTGACGCCCCAACTGGAACTGCCTGCGGTGACAATCGGCTTGATCCGGCGATTTTTAGACTTACTTGCGTAGAACTTACTTGTCTAGAAATGCCAGAGAAACCCATTATTTTAAAAAATAGTGGGTTTCTCTACCGCCAGATTAGTCTTGGAACCGGATATCAATGACCGTGGAATTGAAGTTATAACCTGAGCCGTCCAGTTCTACTGGGATGCCAATTTTGAGTTTGGTACCGCCCACAACCGGGCCATCCTTGGTGATTTGGGCTTTAGTACCGAAAGTCATCAGCATATCGGTGCTAAAAGAATCAGGTCTAGGATCGGGGAGCGCTTTAACAGAACCATCCGGTTGCGGGACGGTCACGCTTCGCGGCAGGATTTTTATGGATTTAATCTCCATCTGTCCGGCGGGTTGATTGCGGATGATAATATTCGTTTTTTTGTCCTTCTGGAACTGGTCAATTAAAGCCTGGGGATCTCGCACATTTAGACCCCGGACAATCAAATCCATTTCTACGGGTTTTGTGGTAACGCCGACTTGGGCAACCGAACCGGAGGTGCCGGGAAAAAAGAAGATTCCCACAATAACTGAGAGAATCACTAAGGCAGCACCCACATCTAAGATGCTCACCTTGCCGAATAAGCGACCTTGAGAATCCAAAATCTTCATGCAGAATTGTCCTGGCTCTAGCTAAAAAACTGGGGAAATTCAGTAACCTCTAACTCTACAAATCACAAGGTAGATGATACTTAATCCGGCAGTCTTTTGTCAGAGTACCACGAGTGTCGCCTACAGAGTGCTGGCAGATGGCTGGTTGTAAAGCCTTCCTGAAAAGACTGCCTAACTTAGTCTACGACACGGATATAGCCTTGCTTTAGGCTGTCAAATACTCGGTTGACTTGGATCTGCTCTTCGGAGCTGAGAGCCGTCTTCGATAACAGCGCTGTCATCAGCCGTTGTTGGTCATTGCGAGTGATTCTGCGCGTGGTGAATAATTGCTCGACTAATTGAGCGATCGTTAGGGAGAGGCTTTGAGCTTGCATCTTCTTATCGGGGCACAGGATTCTATTTAAATTTTCTGTGAACTTGCTCTCCAGTTCATCAGGACAACCACCGAATCTGGTGATGAAGAATGGCTAAATTTTCAGCAGTACCGAATCAGTATTGTACGGGGGATCGATCTCAGTTCGATGATCTGCCGAGGCTTGAGCGATCGCTAAATATCTCGATTGCGGTTGAAGCTGCAACTTAGAATTCTCAAATAACGTCTGCTAATTCAGGCTGATGAAAGTTGTTGTCACATTTACGTGGAGATGCGATCGCATTCTATAGATTCTCTTTCTCTGGGCTGATGCCTGGGAAGAAGAACCAGAACCAGAAATTGTGAGTTATAAAATGTGGTGTTGCCTCGTGTGGAGCAGGCATCTCGCCTCCGAGATGGTAGGGAGTGTTGAAGTTGCAAAGACTGGTCGCTTATCACAACTGTCGGTTTGATTATCACTCGTTTTCGCTATGAAGTTGAACCCCTTGTCATTTTTTTCTCGTCGTTCCTCTCGCCGCTGGTTCTATCCGTTCCTCTCATCTGTGGTGGCGCTGTTTATTTGTGTAGGTTTGCCTCAGTCTGGGCAAGCAATCTCGTTGTTTGACTTGATTTTGCGCGGCGTTCAGGTGATTCAGCTATCGAATATTTCTGATA
Source organism: Coleofasciculus sp. H7-1 (assembly GCF_057473865.1). Taxonomy (NCBI): domain Bacteria; kingdom Bacillati; phylum Cyanobacteriota; class Cyanophyceae; order Coleofasciculales; family Coleofasciculaceae; genus Coleofasciculus; species Coleofasciculus sp. H7-1. The sequence goes on along the minus strand of NZ_JBYCCT010000061.1, from coordinate 69,201 downwards.
AACAGGAAATTCAGATTGGTCGGTCGATTAATAACCAGCTGGTCACTCAGGAGATTCGGCTGTATCGCAATCCGCAAATCGTTCGCTACGTTGAAGAGATTGGTCAGCGGTTGGTGGCGAAGAGCGATCGCCCTGATATTCCCTATACGTTTCAAGTGGTTAACGATAAGGGTCTCAATGCCTTTGCGACAATGGGAGGCTTTGTCTACGTCAACACTGGCTTGCTCACAGCAGCAGATAATGAAGCTCAGCTGGCGAGTGTTATGAGCCACGAAATCGGTCATATTGCCGGTCGTCATGCGATTGAGCAGCTGCGGAAAAATGCGCTAGCTCGCGGCGTGGCGGCAGCAGCGGGGTTGGATCGCAACCTAGCCGTTCAAATTGGCGTGGATTTGGCTCTGCGGCGTCCGAACAGTCGCCAAGATGAATTCGAGGCGGATCAAAAGGGGCTGCAAACCATGACGAGAGCAGGCTATGCTCCCTCTGGAATGGTGGCTTTCATGGAAAAGCTGCTCAGGGCCAATTCTGTGCCTACTTTCTTAAGTACCCATCCGGCAACCTCGGATAGGATTAAGGCTTTGAAACGTGCTATTGACCCGGAAGATGCCAATGTCGGCGATGGGTTGGATGAGCAGGCTTATAAAGCGAAAATTCGCCCCCTGACTTAAGGTCTGAGCATCTGGCGGCGCATCCGACTCACCTGGGATGGATCGACTTGCGTCACTGCTTCTTTGAGGGGCAGTTTGCGAACGCGACGCCGCGCCACATTGACTTGATAAACCAAATTGTTGGTGATGTCCAAGCCAGTCAACCAACCACTTTTTTGGTGATAGGCACCCGTATCGATGTCAAGCCAGCCGTTGCCTTGGGCGAGTTTCCCTGGTGCTACTCCAGGCAGGGTAAAGGTGATGGTGTGACCCGTAACGATCAGTTTATCGGGGAAGTACGGCTGGGGAATGCTGTGAAATTCTTCGCGAATCCAGCAAAATTCCTCAGCGGTTTGCTTCTCGAAGGGAATTTGCGGATGGACGCCTGCATGAACTAACCAGATATCGCCTAAGTCTAAATACGTGGGTAGCGATCGCATCCATTCTATATCCTCTGTCGGAATGCCCGCTTCCCCATAACTGTTCACGGTTGCATGACCGCCACTGTAGAGCCATCCTTGCAGCGCTGGACCGTAAATTTGTCCATCGCCCAACACGTCTAATAACATTTGCTCGTGGTTGCCCAACAAACAATGATAGGAATTTTGCTTGACAAATTTAACAACCTGAGCGCTCTGAGGCCCTCGATCGATTAAATCCCCCAAAAAATAAACCGAGTCGTTTGAGGAAGGAGCGATCGCTTCCAACAAGGTCATCAGGCCGTCGTAGTGGCCATGTACATCACCAATCACAATGCGACGGGGGGTCATTTTGCTCATCCTCAATCCGATTACTCACAACCTTAGATAGCGCCTCAGAGTGAGGCACCGAATAACTGTCGATCAAAACTTATACACTCATGGACATCCCTAGTCATGTTGCCCAGGTTATCGCGCTGGTGGGAAAGTGACTTTCAAACGCGGCACAATATGGTAAAATTCCAATGTCTCACCGATAAACCATCGGTGAGATGTTTGTCGCGTCTGCTCCGTTACAGCCAGATGAAACTCACAGCCTGTTAAAACTGATAACCACGCTAAAACTGGGTTGATTAGTAAGTCAATCAAGTAGGAAATGGATGTCAAAAAAGCAATGTCCTTTCTGTGTATTAAGAGTTTCACGGAACGGATGCACAGCCTGAATAGGGAACACCAAAAAAGCACTGGGAAAAATCAGCTATAAATTAGAAGTCAAGAGTGCATTTTCAAAGCTGACTTTTAAGTTCTAAATTCTCTTCTAAGTGGCGGGACGTGGCAAATTGTAAGTATGGTAGACTACAGTATTAATCATATCTCGCCAAGCCTGAGTAGGACATTCGGGGATCGGGAATATCCCTAAGGGCAGGTGAGTGTTGGGTGAAACAGAGCGAGACAATCAAGCGAAAAATCCTCTCGCTATAGTTAAATGTCAGAATTTTTTCAACTAAAGTTCCTTGCCTCCTGTGTCTTCTACTACGCTGCCAGTCATTATTGCCCTGAAACAAGCCAGCAGTATCGCTTGGGTAAATCAGGCGATCGCTAACGCGGATACCATTCTGCTCGATCATTCCCACTGCGAACGGAAAGCAGCAGGGGTTGCTTTGAATTTGATGTTTCGCTACCCTTCTTATACTCAGCTGGTGCGGCAGCTCACCAGGATCGCCCGCGAAGAACTGGAACACTTTGAGCTGGTTAACCAGTGGTTGGAACGTCGTGGCATCCCTCTAGCTGCCCTCTCTGCGCCTCCTTACGGTGCCGGGATGAAGGCGCAAATCCGCGCCAAGGAGCCGGAGCGGTTATTGGATTCTTTGCTAGTTTCTGGGTTGATTGAGGCTCGAAGTCACGAACGGCTGGGATTACTTGCCACCCACTTGCCCAATCCAGAGTTAGCCCAATTTTATGGCAGCTTGATGGCATCTGAGGCACGTCACTATGGCGTTTATTGGCTGCTTGCCGATACTTATTTTGAGCGTGCTGTTGTCAACCAAAGGCTGGAGGAATTAGCCGTTGTTGAGAGTCAGTTGCTGGAAACGCTGCACCCAGAACCGAGAATTCACAGCTAAAGGCAAGAAGCGAATGAAAGCTCCATATCGGGATTTTGTGATTCGTGGCTGGGAGGAGCGCGATCGCACTTTTGCCGCTCATGTTATCTATTCAGTGTTAACCGAGTATGGCTTGTCTTGGGAGCCAGAGGGCGCGGATCGGGATGTTCTGGAGGTAGAAAAATTTTATCAAGATGCTGGGGGTGAGTTTTGGGTAATTGAAAGACAGGGGCAACTGGTGGGGACTGGCGCGTATTATCCGGTGAAGCGCGGGGACAAATCGGTAGAATTACGCAAAATGTATCTATTGCCAGCGGTGAGAGGGCAAGGTTTGGGTAAGTATTTGTTACAACAACTCGAAAACGCGATCGCTTCTCGTGGTTTTCAGGCAATCTGGCTGGAAACGGCTAGCGTCCTTAAAGAAGCGGTCAAACTTTATGAAAGTAGTGGGTATGAACCAGCAACGGGTGTAGAGACGGCAAGATGCGATCGCCTATATGTAAAATTCTTCCCCTTTTAATTCTTTTTCTGGTAGAGCTATGGGGTAAGGATAGAGGTAAGAAGGCTTGGTAGAAAGGGCTTTCTTCTTATACCATTTCATCTTAATCTCGCCACAAATAAATTGTTGGAAGTGGCTACTGACAAGATTTGTGTCATCCAAACTCTGAAATCAAAATCTAAAATTGTATTCCTCTGCCCTTTTTTTCTTTATAAACCCAAAATTTCACAAACAGGTGTGGCAGGCGCAAGGGTTGCCTACGGCACGCTACGCGATCGCATTTCTGATGAGGTGCTGATGGGTGAGAGTCGCGTGTATTGGGTGGATTGCATAAGCTGGAGCCGAGGGAATTGGGTAATACTCTATGTGAGAGGATTCTTGAGGTTTTACCCGCATCTAATTTATTGGACAAGCAAAATAAAACCATTAGATTAACTAATCATGCTCAAGAACAAGCGATTGAAAGAGGTACAAATGAAGCAGAAATTGTTGATGCTATTATTACAGGTAATCGACAACCTGCTAAAAATGGTAGATACAAATATCAAGCCACTTTTCAATATAATAATGATTGGCAGGGTAAGTTCTACTCTCTCAAAAAAGTCGCACCGATTGTTGCCGAGACTGATACTGAATTAGTCGTTATCACGGTCTATACTTTTTATTTTTGAGGTAAAAGTTTATGAAAATTAGTTATGATTCAGAAGTTGATGCTCTCTACATTAGACTTGTAGAAGGCAAGCATCAGTGTCGCACTTTGCAGTTAACTGAGGAAATTGCTTTAAATATTGGTGAAAATGAATTATTAGTAGGGATAGAAGTTTTAGATGCTACAGAAGTTTTAGGTGCAGGAAATATCCCTAATGTAGTGCTGGAAAATATATCTTTTACTGTGGCTTAAATAGGGAAGGCGATCGCTACCTGTGCAAGCATCGCTCTCGCTGGTATGCTCAGGAAAAGCGTCCTCCTTCCCCTTTCCTCACATAAAGCTATGTCCGCAAAAGATATCTTTCATCCCATTGTACGTTCAGCACTGGAAAAGGAAGGGTGGACAATTACTGACGATCCTATCTATCTTAAAGTAGATGAAGATAAGCTGTATGTAGATTTAGGTGCTGAAAATAACTTATTGGGAGCAGAAAGGTACGGACAGAAAATAGCAGTAGAAATTAAAAGTTTTTTAGGTCTTTCATTGATTAATAATTTTCACGAAGCGATCGGTCAAGCTTGGAACTATAAAGTGGTTTTAGCAGAACAACAGCCAGATAGAGTTCTTTATCTAGCAGTACCCGAAGATATTTATGAAGAATTTTTCACTCGGCGTTTAGCTCAAATGTCAGTAATGCGGATGCAATTAAACTTACTTGTATTCAATCCGATTAGGGAGGAGATTGTACTATGGAAATAGAGAAATATAGAAAAATAATTAAATCGATTGTCGGAAAACATTCTGAGGGCGACAGTGACGATCGCGAAGTGGAAACTCAAATTGCTTTCGATGTCGATCGCGATCGCTATCTGATGTTTCATGTCGGGTGGCGTGGAGAAAAACGGGTGTTTGGATGTGTTATTCACATTGAGATTAGGGAGGGAAAAATTTGGATTCAACGAGATGGGACTGAGGTGGGGATAGCCAACGAGTTAATTGAAGCCGGAGTGCCTAAGTCTGATATCGTGTTGGGATACAGGTCGCCTTATATGCGTAAGTTTACAGAGTTGGCGGTGGGGTAGTGATGAGGTTAGAGAGGCGATCGCTACCTCTGCAAGCATCGCTCTCCCTGGTATGCTCAGGAAAAGCGTCCTCCTTCCCCTTTCCTCTGTACCTATATGGGTCGTCAGGATAGTGGTAGAGGTAGACCTTTTCGATTTATCCTGAATCACTCAAGGGCGACGGCTACCAATGTTTATTTGATGTTGTACCCTAAACCTGCTCTTGCTAAAGTGCTTTTAAATCAGCCAGAATTGCTTAAAGAGGTTTGGCAGGCGCAAGGGTTGCATTTCTGATGAAGTTCTGATGGGTGAGGGGCGCGTGTATGGGGGTGGGTTGCATAAGCTGGAGCCGAGGGAATTGGGTAATGCTCTAGCTGGAAAGATTGTTGAAGTTTTATAAAGTAGAAGTGCGATCGCGTTTCTTGCGTGCTTTTTAACGTTTCTTCTGGTAGTTGCAGCTCTCTTGGGTATGATGTAGTCTTGTCTATAATCTGGGGCATAATGGCCAAATTACCAGACCAAACTTTAGCTACTATCTTTTACTTGCAGCGACGGTTAGTAGAACTGATTGATGAAGCCAAAGCTACTGAGTTCGCCATATTTGAACGGTTTGGGGAGAATGAGGCAACCCTACCAGAATTAGATCAGATGCAAAGCGGTGCTGAGAGACTGAGAATGCCTTACTCGCGTTTGCATACTCTGGCGCTAGGAATAGCCGAATACCAGCCGATAGCGACCGATGCTATGCTGAACTTATTGGCTCAAACTATTGAGCAGACTGAGGCATTAATCGGTGCTATTGAGGCAAGCATTTCTGAAACCAAACAAAATTGGAATCTGCCATGAATCAACAACTCCAAATACCCGACCCCCAGACGAGAGCGCGAAGTGTTGCTAGGTGGCGTGAAGTTAACCAACAAATCGATTTGCTCACACTCCAGCTTGATGAATTAATTGCGATGGTAGAAACTGGTCTGCGAGAGCAACGTCTGGCTAGACTTCAAGGTAAAGGTCAAGCAGCAGAGACTATTAATGAGTAAGAGAAGGATGTGAGCGATCGCTATCTCTGCAAGCATCGCTCACCCTGGTATGCTCAGGAAAAGCGTCCGCCTTCCCCCTTCCTATGTACTTATATGGGTCATAACGGTTTAGCTTCCTTAGAATTCTTTCAGCGTGACAGAAAGTTAAATCCTAAAGGTATTATTGCTATAGATTTATTGAGGTGGAAACCATGATTAAAAATGAAAAAGAGTATGAATACAGTCAAGAATGCGCGCGAAAATTTGAATATTCTATTATGGCGTTAGACCAAGATGAGGAACTGAAGAAAAACGACCCCGATGGTTGGCAACTTTCTCGCGATGTCAAGCAATCTCACCTGATGGCTTTACAAGCAGAAATTGCTGAATATGAAAGGCTTATTAATTGTGACAAAATCCAGCCGATTCAAATTAAAGTTGAGAGCATAAATAAGCTGTCAGATGCTTTAATTAAAGCTAGGATAGCAGCCAAAATCAGTCAACAAGAATTAGCTCAAATACTAGGAATTGAAGAACGGCGAGTTAGGCAGTATGAAGATACAGATTATCAATGTGCCAGTTTTGTAGAAATCCTCGAAGTTAGCACAGTTTTGGGCGTAGAATTTGAAACGGCTGTGATGCGGGTAGATTTTGAGGAAATAGAAGCTGTTAAACAAAGTGTAGAAAAATGGCGAAAGGAAAAAGTAAGTATGACTGCTAAAACCTCATAAATGTTAGTGAGTTGCTCTAAAATAGATTGTTAGAACAACCATTGAGTAATCCCAGGAACCCGGTTTCTTTGGCTTGCAGCAACGAAATATCAAACTTCCCGAGGAAAGAAACTCGGTTTCAGTGTCTATCTCTAATACTGAATAGGGAGAAGAAAGAGTGAAACCTATTAAATTAACTAATCTTCATAAACTTTTGAGGTAAAGATTTATGAAGATTAGTTATGATTGAGAAATCGATGCTCTCTACATTAGATTTGTTGAAGGTAAGCATCAGTGTCGTACTTTACAGTTAACTTGGGAAATACAGACCTGTGAAAGGAAGTCAGATTGTTCTTATCCCAAGCGTATTGTCCTCTTTCAAAAGCTTACACAACTGATCCAAACTATCCCGACAATGCTCAGTCAATGTTTCACCTCGCATCTCTAGGTAATCGATATTACCAGGATCTGCATTATCCATCTGATCGTGATTATGATCGCCACTCAATTGAAGTTGAAAACGGTAGTAGTTTCTGTTCTCTCCTTTATTTACCATTAGCTTATCAAGCTGAAAAGCAACAGCTTCGCTTTGACCATCTAGAACAATGTTCAATAAGGGAAGTACCCATTTGACTTGTCCCCAATTTTTCACCTTATTATACTTATATTGTCTAGTTAGTGAGCCAGTCCCCAAAGAAACAACAAGGGTATCAGTACGTTCTAGTTCTTCACCCTTATGTGCTTCCTTGTAAGAAATCATCGCCTCCATCATTGCAAGTGAGGAAGGATTATTTGCAAAAATCCCGCCGTCAACTAAAGCGTAATATCCCTCTGGAGTACGATGTGCTGTGTCGAGTTTGTAAGGCGGAAAGAATGTCGGTGCAGCAGAAGTTGCCATTGCTGCCTCAACCATTTTGAATCCCCTACATATTTTGCGGCTATTATAACTATCGATGTCTTCTGCTTCCGGATTGCTTGTAAAAAAAACTGGTGCTCTCAGTTCGATATCGTAGCTCGTGATCAAAATTTCTTTTAATGCGTCTTCAACCTTCGCTTCACCTAGAAGCTCCGTGAAAACTTCTTGCCTACCTTGTGGGTTGAACTTGGGTTGTCCCATATCATCTAGACCCAGTGGCATATTCTCACTAAAAATCTTTTTTCCATATTTGCGATAGAAATTTACAAGTTCGGCAGATGTGTACTCTGGCTCCTTATTGATCCTAGAATCTGAGTTCAGTTTAGTTAAACCCAGTGCTAAAATTCCTCCTGTTGAAGTGCCTGCAATAAAATCAAACATTGTTGCTATTCGTTTTCCTGTTTGCTCTTCAATGTAGTTGAGAACGATCGCAGGGATAATACCCCGGATACCACCACCATCAATTGAGAGAATTCTTCTCTTGAATACTTTAGTATCCATAACACTTGCTCCTTGAGATATTGCTTAAATTGTCAACGAAACTGATTCCAAAAGAATTGTCCTAACCAAAAAAACTCAAGCGCTCCAACTATTAATTGTGCTGCATTTGCGGCCTAAACCACTTTATAGTGTATGAAACCGCAAACATTTAATCCCTAAATTTACGCTTTTCTAGAGCTTCAACCCATATAGTGGAGAACCCCGATGTAGATTCACCTCCTGCAACTTCCATAGTCACCCTAAACGCTTGACATCCTTTTTGGATTCTAAATTAGTCAGACTATCCGAATACCACTTGATCAAATTCCGAGCAAACTTCCCCTCAGCGCTAGTCGCCCACCGCAAAGCCAGAGCCTGCTCGTTTTGTCAGATGAACTGGCTGCCCCAGCGCAAACCCCCCTTGCGACCAAAGCAAACCCATCCATCCCATCAAAGCACCGACACCCAACGTCGTTAAGAGGATACCCACCGCAACCACCAAAGAACGCGCAGATGTCACCATCCTTGTCAATTGGGTCTGACGCACTAGAGAATTGACAGCCTCAGCAATTTGCCCCTCTTGCTTCTCAAGCGCCACCCGTTCGTAATGTTAATCCGCGCCAAAGATCGCACACCAACTCAAAATCCTCTGGTTTGGGACTTTCTCGAATCAGCACTTCCAATCGCCCCGTAGCCTATAAAATCAGAAATCTTGGGTCAGTTGGCTCAATTTTCCCTTTAAAAGCCAACTCCAAAACTTTGCGCCTATACTCCTCAGATTGACCCTCCAGGGGAATATCCAGCAAAGATTTAGTATCAACAGCATCTTTAACTCACGGTAACATCCCCGTAGTTTCAAACGCCTCGTAATCTGACAACATAAACGACTTAATTCGTTGCCATCCCAACACCCCAAATTATTGACTATTCCTTTTCAGATGAGCAGAAAATTGGATAGCGTTTCTAATGCCGATTTGTCACTTTAAACTTAGGATAACTATCAAGCCCGTGAAAATTCACTCATCGCATTTTTTATTACATTCGTGTTAGGAAAAGTGCCACCATTGACGCATCCGCCGTTTGAGCGAACAGTCGAATCATCATCACATAGGATTTCGCTCTAAAAGAGGTCCACGATCGGGGAAGCCAGCCCCAAGACAAAAATCTGCATCTAGCGGCTAACCCAAGCGATCGCATCCATCAAATCGCCTCAACTTCAAATTTCTGAAGCCGCCGCTCAGCGGAAGATTAATAACATTTTATGTTTTCCTTCATCATCATTAGGGCAGATGTGTAAACCTATGGTATGACATCATTCGCTCAGGGGATCGCTTGGCTACTGTTCTTGTGGAGAGGGGTATTTTTGGGCCAATGGTATTAGGAGTTTAGGAAATGAACCCCCATCAATTATTACCCTGGGATGACAATTCGCATCGCATCACTCCTCGTGGACAGTTAGAGCATTTTGAAGAGCTGGTTGCAGCATTCACAGATAAACCGATCCAGACGAGCGAACAACTGCAAAAGGAGATCGTCGAACGACAAAGGTTTGAAACAGCGTTAAGCGAAAGTGAGAGACGATTCCACGCTATTTTTAATCAAACATCCCAATTTATCGCGCTACTGCAATCAGACGGTATTGTCATAGAAGCCAATCAGACGGCGCTAGACTTCGGTGGAATCACTGCAACTGATGTTATGGGTCGTCCTTTTTGGGAAGCGCGGTGGTGGAGCGTTTCGCTAGAGATCCAGGAACGTTTAAAATGCGCGATCGCTCAAGCAGCAGATGGAGAATTCGTGGGTTACGAAGTTGAGCTGCGGGGTGTGGGAGATACTATCGCCATCTTTGACTTCTCGCTGAAGCTTTTGAAGGTCGAAACAGAGTTGGTTGAGGCACAGCATACTCCACCTTTATTGATTGCCCAAGCTCAGAATATTACCGAGTGCAAGCACTCAGAAAACAAGCTCAACCTATGCAATCTGGAACTGCTAACGCTATACAAAATTTCAGAAATCACGCAGGGTACTCAATCTCTTTACACCGCATTTCAAGAGATTGTTGAACAAATTAGTGTTGATACTGGTTTTCCGATTATCACCATCGAACTTTATGACGAAGCGCGGCAAATGATGGTGTTTGCAGGGGTAAAAGGAGTTCCCTTGCCTCCGGATACAACTGTTCTTGAGGTGCCGGTAGACCAGACGCTTTCGGGGACTGTGGTTCGCACGGGTCAGCCTGTCGTAAAGACGGATTTCCCGCAGTCAGACAAGAATGGTAACTCTAATAAAATACTCTGGCAGCCTGGGATTAAAACTTTCATTTGTATGCCGATGATCGTCAACCAAAGGTCAATCGGAGTTTTAAGTCTAGCCCATCTGGAAATTGTTGAATGCGATGATTCATTTCTGAGATGGATCGGAAGCTTGGCTAATTATATCGCTTCCCTAACGGAGCGCAAGCAGGCAGAGCAAGCACTACGAGAAAACGAAGCGAGATATCGTCGAATTGTCGAAACCACAGTTGAAGGGATCTGGGTTCTCGATCCTGAGGGGAATACAGCTTTTGTGAATAACCAGATGGCACAAATGCTAGGACTAACAGCGGCTCAAATGTTAGGCAAGCCTTTGTTTGCTTTTATGGATGACGAAGGTCGCGCGATCGCAGAAGCTTTAATGGAGCGTCGCCGCCAAGGAATTAAAGAACAACATGACTTTAAATTCTGCCGTCAGGATGGCTCCGATTTATGGGCGATTGTTTCTACCAATCCCATCTTCGATCGAGCGGGGAAATATGCGGGTGTCCTGGGAATGCTGACTGATATCACTCAGCGCAAAGCCACTGAAGAGGCACTGTTGCAGCAGGCAAAGCGGGAGTCGTTGATTCGGGTAATTACCCACCAAATTCGTCAATCTCTGAAGCTAGAGGAAATTCTCAACACGACGGTGACGGAAGTGCGACAATTTCTTCAGGCTGACCGGGTAGTAATTTTCCGCTTTCAACCAGACTGGAGTGGCGTTGTCGCAGTTGAGGCGGTCGATTCTAGGTGGACGCCAATTTTGGGATCGACGATTACAGATCGTTGCTTTGCACAAACTTATGTCCAGCCGTACAAAAACGGTCGTATTCAAGCGATTGAAGATATTTATACGGCAGGGATAAGTCAGTGTCACATTGATTTACTGGCTCAGTTTCAGGTAAGAGCAAACTTGGTGGTTCCCATACTCCAAGGCGAGGATTTGTGGGGATTGTTGATTGTTCATCATTGTTCGCAACCGCGACAGTGGCAGCAGCTAGAGATTAATTTGCTCAAAGAATTGGCAACACAGGCGGGAATCGCTATTAAACAAGCCCAACTTTATCAACAGTTGCAGCAAGCAAATCAGGAGTTACAGCGCCTTGCCGTTTTAGATGGTTTGACTCAGATAGCGAATCGCCGTTGCTTTGACCAGTACCTGGATAGTGAGTGGCGGCGGCTGGTGCGAGAGCAAGCACCCTTATCATTAATTTTGGGCGATATCGATTTTTTTAAACTCTACAACGATACTTACGGTCATCAAGCGGGAGATGAATGTTTAAGGGCAGTGGCGAGTGCCATTGAGCGTGCAGTGAAGCGTTCGGCGGATTTAGTGGCTCGTTATGGGGGAGAAGAATTTGCGGTTATTTTGCCAAATACGATGGCTGAGGGAGCAATCCAAGTTGCTGAGAAAATTCGCGCTGAAGTGAAGGCGTTAGCGATCGCTCACGTTAATTCTCCAACAAGTCAGCAGATCACTCTCAGTTTGGGCATTGCCAGTGTGATTCCGACTTCAGAATCCTCACCAGCAATGCTAATTTCCGCAGCAGACACCGCCCTCTATCAGGCAAAAGCAGCAGGGCGCGATCGCTGTTATGCACACAATTAAAAATTAAAAATTAAAAATGAAGGAAGAATGTACCATTTTTAATTTTGGATTTTTAATTTAACGGCTCAGGGTACGGATGAACCGTTGTAAATTGGTGAACAATCCCGGTTTTTTCGGCGTTGGGGTGTCGAGGAAGGTGTCGGTAGTCTGAGTTGTTCCTGCCAGGATTTTGTCAAGTTCTTCGCCCACTGGTTTTTTGGGAACTTCGGCAATTAGCTGATAGTGGTCGTTTGTTTCCTGCCAAACTTGCCAGGGGGACGGGTAGCAGCGCAGCACCGCAGCACCGTCGAGGGGTCTGAGATAGTAGCTGGATTCTAGGGTAGTCAGGAAGCGATCGCGTAATTGTCGTCCCGCGTAGCCAATGCCAATAATGGCGGCATCTTCCAGTTGAGGGTTGAGCAGAACAACCGGGCGATCGCCTGCGGCTTCGCACAGTTTTTCGACTTGCAAAACTTCTACAGCAGAAGGTTCAACGAGCAAGAAAACTCTGTCGTCTGGGTGAATTTTCTCATCTACGGACGATCGGCTACTGCCAATATCTGTAATTTTAAATGGTACCTGTCCCCAGTCGCGGCGGGCAAGGGCAGCTGCCCCGGCGTCGGGGAAGAAAACTTTCAACTCCGATGCCATCTCCTCAAAGACTTCGATGAATTGCAAGGCGACAGGCATCGGTTTGAGTTCTGGGAAGACTAATTCGACCTTGATTCGGGTGTAACCATCTGCGATCGCGGCTTGGGTAGCTTTGCCCGATTGCGCGATCGCTTCTTCTAGTGATTTGGGAAGTTCTGCCATCTGGAAAATTGTTGAATTTAAGTGGATTAAACCAAAATGTCAAATTCATTAAAAAACCTCTCCCTAACCCTCTCCTAAGAGGAGAGGGAACAAGAGAAAGAATGTTTTAATCTGTAAGGGAAATTGCCCCCTTCCCTACCATGCAACGAGGTTGGGGATTAGGTTTAATGTTGTAGTTGATGATTCCCATCTACTTATTACTGTGAGTTGTTAGCATTCAAAATTCTAAACTCAAAACTCGCTCCGGCTGAAAACTAATCCTGGAAACAGGCATCAATCGTTCCAAAACTTGCTTCAGCACCATTGCCGCCCAGTCTACATCGGCTTCCTCCGTGTCCCGTCCCAGGGTGAAGCGAATGCCTCCCAAGGCAAGTGCATCGCTATACCCCATTGCCAGCAAGATGGGGCTGGGGCTGAGTTTACCGCTGTGACAGGCTGAACCAGCACTGATGGCAATTCCAGCCAGGTTCATCTGCCGCACAATGGTTTTTCCGGTGACTTTTTCACTCTCACCGATGACACTGAAACTGACGTGGTGGGGTAGCCGATGCTGCCTGTCGCCGGTGGGGATGAGGTGGGGAACATTCGCTAAATGGGAAAACAGGCGATCGCGCAATTTTATCAATCTCGGTGTCTCTGTTACCAATTCTTGCGCCGCCAACTCAGCCGCCACGCCAAAACCAGCAATGACAGGAACAGCCTGAGTCCCAGAACGCAGCTTCAATTCTTGCCCTCCCCCGCACAATAAGGGCGCTAACTCCACACCAGGGCGGAGATAAAGGGCACCCGCACCCTGAATGCCATAGATTTTGTGGCTGGAAAGAGATAGCATATCCACCGGCAGCTGCTGCACGTCAATCGGCAAGCGTCCAGCGACTTGGACGGCATCGGTGTGAAACAACACCCCGTGGGAGTGGGCAATCTTGCCCAATTCCTCAATCGGTTGCAGCGTGCCGACTTCGCTTTGCCCATAAATAATCGAAACTAAGACTGTATTCGGTTGCAGCGCCTTTTCTAAATCGGTGGGATTCACCCTACCTTTAGTATCTACAGGCAACCGCGTCACCTGCCAACCCCACAACTCCAATAAACGCGCCGGTTCTGACACGGCTGAATGCTCGACGCTGGAGATAATTAGATGCTGGGGCGTCCTGTAGCTGCGGGCAACCCCCATAATCGCCAGATTGTCTGCCTCGGTGCCGCCAGAAGTGAAGATAATCGACTCAGCCGGTGCGTTAATGAGTCCAGCCACCTGAATTCTTGCCAGTTCCAGAACCGTTGCAGCCCGTTGCCCCCACTCGTGCAAACTGGAAGGATTCCCCCACTGCTGGGTGAGAACGGCTTGCATGAGTGCGATCGCTTCTGGGCGAGTGGGCGTAGTAGCACTATAATCCAGATAAATTTGCATGGTTGATTAAGCGACAGGCTGTCTCTTCTTTCAGCATATAGCGCCTCTCGCTAGAGAGTCTCTCGCCTAACCACCCGGTTTGCAGACGTTATATTCTTCGTGAGACATGACTTCTTCTGGCACCAGCTTAGTCCCGCAGTCGCGGCAAATCATCCGGTAGTCGCGGCTCAAGGGGATACTAATAATCAAGCGGTTGTGGCGCATCCGCTTGCCCCGAAATTCTATATAGTTTCTGCTACCCTCTAACCTAGCGATGATGGTTCGCGCCTTGACCACCAAATGAGCGGGAAGATGTCTTAAATTAATCGGATCGAGTGAAAAAGAATCTTCCCACTCCTGTTTTTCCTGTTTTCTTTGAATCCAGGTGGCGCGTTCTTGAACGCAGCGATGGCAAGTTTGACCATAGCCTTTGTGACCGCACGAAAACGTTTTTTTTCTGGTTGGCATAAAAAATAGTGGTGTGGCTTGGTGCCTCCCACCCCCACAAAGCTTTTATCCTGTGGAAACTCTCCGCCGTGGGCGGTTGGACAAGATCAAAATTTTGTCCGCTTGCAGTTTATGTTAATGCAAGAGGGACAAGTCTTTGAGAATCGTTTTCGCTTGCTGACGAAAAATTGGTGATGACACCGCTAATCCATCAGGTTATCGTGTGGGTGATGAAAGAAATTTATGCTTCGATGACGTAAAAAAGGGATGGCTAGTTCGCCTATCCTCTCTATCTATCAGCGAATCCAACTTCCCGTGCATCTTCTTTTTTCCCCACCTGCAATCCGTCTGGGCTTCACGTTACTGCTGGCGCTAACTCTCGGCGCGTGTCAGCGGGTGCAGTCGCAGAATTCCCGTCTCACGCTGCCTCAAGATCCTTTGGTGCAGTCGCACAATTCCCGTCTCACGCTTCTGCCTCAAGATCCTTTTGTTCAGGTATACTTCAACCACGCCCAAACGTCAGAATATACTGAGCCTTACCGCCAGCAACGACGGCAGGGAGATGATTTAGAGCAACAGATTGTCGATGCGATCGCTTCTGCTAAATCTACCGTCGATGTGGCGGTGCAAGAGTTGCGCTTACCGAAGATTGCCACGGCGCTGGTAGATCGCCAGAAAGCTGGGGTAAAAGTCCGGGTAATTTTAGAAAATACCTACACTCGTCCTCTAAGTGCGATTGCTTCAGCAGAGTTAGCGAAACTGCCGCAACGAGAACGCGATCGCTATCAAGAATTTCTCAAATTAGTAGACCGCAACGGCGATAATCAGCTCAGTCCAGCGGAAATTAACCAAGGAGATGCCTTGGTAATGTTACGCAACGCGGGTATCCCTACAATCGACGATACGGCTGACGGTTCCAAAGGTAGCAGCCTGATGCATCACAAATTTGTTATCGTCGATAACGCAAAACTTCTCGTAACTTCCGCTAACTTCACTACGTCCGATATTCACGGTGATTTTGCCAAGCCTACCAGCTTGGGCAATGCCAATAACTTGCTGAAAATAGATAGTCCGGAGTTGGCAACCCTTTTCACCCAAGAGTTTAACGCGATGTGGGGCGATGGGCCAGGAGGCAAACCTGATAGTAAATTTGGCATCAAAAAGCCCTATCGACCCGCACAGCAAGTCAACCTCGTCAAGACCACCGTCACCGTCCAGTTTTCCCCAACATCCACAACCCAACCCTGGAATCAAAGTAGTAACGGCTTAATTGGCAAAACTTTGAGTACCGCTGCCCAAAGTGTCAATTTAGCGTTGTTTGTCTTCTCCGATCAGCATTTAGCGAATATTCTGGAAACCGACCATCAACAGGGCGTGCAGATACGGGCTTTAATTGACCCCGATTTTGTCTATCGCCCCTACAGTGAAGCTTTGGACATGATGGGGCTTGCCTTGGGCAATCAATGCAAGTATGAAGCCGATAACCGCCCTTGGCAAGAACCGATTACTACAGTTGGCGTGCCTCTGCTGCCAAAGGGCGATTTATTGCATCACAAATTTGGGGTATTGGATAAAAAAAACGTCATCACTGGCTCCCACAACTGGTCAGAAGCCGCCAATAGCGGCAATGATGAGACGCTATTAGTCATTGAAAGTCCGACTGTTGCTGCCCATTATGAGCGGGAATTTGACCGCCTTTATGAGAATGCCATTTTGGGTGTTCCTGATGGGATTGGGCAGAAAATACAGGCACAGCAGAAACAATGTCCCCAGCTAACAACAGCTTCTCAACCCTCCCAAACCACCTCAACTGCCAATCCAAAAACCAAACTTCCGATCCCAAAGGCGCAACCAAACCCTAAAAATCTCTCTAAATCTCCTCTGTCCTCCGTCCCTAGCCCTCAGTCCAATTCTGATGCGGTCAACCTCAACACTGCAACTAAAGAAGAAATCGAGGCATTGCCCGGAGTTGGGCCAAAATTAGCTCAGCGGATTATTGAGGCGCGTCAGCAGAAACCCTTTACGTCGTTACAAGACCTTGACAAAGTGCCAGGAGTTGGCCCCAGCTTGCTAAAAAAATTAAGCGATCGCGTGACTTGGTAGCAACTGCTTCTTCTTTCCGGATAGCGACAATTTGCTGACGCTAACGACAAACAGGACTAGCATCTGACAGGATAGTGCTGGTCTTTATCTACTGGGGTGTTATTACATGAAGCTGATCCGCCTTCTCCTCAACAATTCTTGGGTAACAGTCATTCTGGCTGCATTGACGGGTCTTCTCAGCGGTGGTAGCAGTGCAGGTCTAATTGCCTTAATTAACCTCACATTAAGAGATATTCCATTACCAACAAATACCCTTGCTTGGAGCTTTGTTGGTTTGTGCTTGCTTATGTTTGTGACTACGACTGCTTCTCAAGTGCTGATTGCCCGGTTAGCAGAGGAGGTCATCTTCAATCTGCGAATGCTCTTAAACCAACGCATCCTGGCTTGCCCCTTGCGTCACCTAGAAGAAATAGGTTCCTCCCGGCTTCTAGCTACCCTCACAGAAGATATTGAGGCAATTTCTAGTGCCTCTATTTCCGTTTCCGGACTGTTTGTAAATGTCGCCATTTTAGTAGCGTGCCTGCTCTATTTGAGCTGGCTATCTGTGCCTGTCTTCTTTTTCATCCTGGGCTTCATGGTGTTGGGAATCTTTAGTCACACTCTACTGGTGACTAAAGGCAGGGATTCTTTCAAACTTTCCCGTGAAGTGCAAGACAGGTTATACGAGCATTTCCGGACTACCACGGAGGGGACTAAGGAACTCAAGCTGCACCACTCTAGACGCCAAGCTTTTCTCTCCCAAGACCTCCAGTCAGCCGCTGCGTCTTCGCGCCATTATCGAGTTGCGGCGATGAGTATTTTCGCTTTTGCTGCAAGTTGGGGGCTACTGTTGTTCTTCGTTCCCATTGGGTTGCTGATTTTTGGTTTACCCCTGCTAAGAAATATCCCTGTTTCTGTTCTATCCGGCTATGCCTTAACGATCATCTTTATGATTACTCCGTTGCGCGGTCTTTTAAACAGCCTTCCCGATTTAAGCAGAGCTAACGTTGCTTTAGATAAGATTGAATCGCTTGGCTTATCTTTAGTAGCCCAAAGAACTGAGCCGGAGTTAACGCTTCCTATTGATTCAAAGCTAGACTGGCAGTCTTTAGAATTAGTGGGTGTAACTCATGCTTACCGTGGGGAACGGGAAGAACATCGCTTCATTTTAGGACCGCTTGACCTAACTTTTAATCCTGGAGAATTAGTGTTTATTGTTGGTGGTAATGGCAGTGGCAAATCTACTCTTGTGAAGCTGCTGGTTGGGCTATATATCCCGGAATCGGGAGAAATTAAGTTTGACAATAAGCCGATTACGGATAAAAATCGCGACTGGTATCGTCAGCAGTTTTCAGTCGTTTTCTCTGATTTCTATCTCTTCGATCGTCTTTTAGGATTAGACACTCCAGCATTGACTAACCGAACCCAAAAGTACCTAGAAAAGCTGGAATTAGACCATAAAGTGCAGGTAAAAGATGGTGTTCTTTCCACTACTGCTTTATCGCAAGGACAGCGTAAACGCCTTGCTTTATTAACGGCGTATTTGGAAGATCGTCCTATTTATATATTTGATGAATGGGCGTCAGACCAAGACCCTGTATTCAAAGAAGTTTTTTACACTCAACTGTTACCAGAGTTAAAAAGTAGAGGTAAAACTGTTCTGGTTGTTAGTCATGATGACCGATATTTTGAAGTTGCCGATAGGATTGTGAAATTAGACTACGGGAAAGTGGAATATGATAAGGATTTGCATTATTAATACTACTTTTTTGAGGCGGGTAATGGGTTGATTTTAATGCAAGTAAAAACATGACTTTCTATCCAGAACCTCACTCCAACCCTTCTCGTAAACCAACCGAGAGAAGCATCCTTTATCCTCGTTTACAGCTGGTAGGTTGGGTTGAGGTACGAAACCCAACAAAGAGTTAGGTTTTGTTGGGTTTCGTACCTCAACCCAACCTACACTAACTGGGGACGAGAAACGATAGCAATTAAGGACTGACTATTCCTCGTTGTTTTATAGCTTTTTCCGTTGCCTGAGATAAAGCGGGCCAAGGTAAGAAATTAAGCTGCAAAATACGCTTACCAGGAACGTTATCCCAAGCGCTAAAAACACGCTTCCAATCATCAAGAAATTCAGGCTGAACTCGCCCCAAAATTTTCACTAAAGAGTAATAGACGCTACCGCTTACTGCTTCATCGGGTGTGACACCTTGCCGAAGTTCCAGCTTGAATTCTAGATACTGTTGGTCTTCTTCGTAAACAATTCGGGCGCGGTATAGTCCGGTGAGAATATCGTGTAGTTCTTCGCATTTTACCGCTTCGTCTAACATATATTCCGTAAGATTAGTACCTAAAAGAATTAAACAACTATCCGAACGACCCGTGACTGCTAAAATATCCGGAAGCCAAGCGCTAGATTTTGCAATAATCTGGACTAAAGCTTCATCCTGAGAATCTAGGTTATCTGAGGTAAGAATTGCTTTTCTTAATTTCCGCCAACTATATAAATCAACAAGATCGTAGAGAATGTAGCGCACTAGCGGAATTCCTTGCCAACGGGTCACGCAAAAGTGACCATCAACAACTTCCACAAAAGTGTTAGAAGCAATAAAATGAAAGAAGTGAGGAATTGGAGATTTTATACCTAGCGAATTAGCAAGTGTCTGGTTGCGATAAAGCAATTTTCGTAAGGCGACAGAAGCTAGAGATTCAGTTCCAAGTCCTCCTGTATCGGCGCTGGCGTACATGGAAAACATAAATGGAGTATCTTCTGCTATCCCCGCACGATTTTGCAAAGAATTGCGGATACTTTCTGGAAAAGGTTCACCAATTACGATGTATCTTAATTTTTCCAATGGCAGCGATCGCTTGAATTCATTTGCCTTTAGATGAAGATGCGCGATCGCGGATGGTACAATAAATAAAATAATCTGATCCACGAATGGGTTCATCTTGCAGATCATCTCGATAATATCATCGTGCTGGACGCCCGGACAAAATACCCAAAAAGGATAAGGCGTATTCGCTGCCATATTATTTAACGCGCCGGAAAAAGACACTCCTCCTAGAGAACTTCCTAAGCTAAGTCCGACAATTGCTAATGTTTTTTTCTGGTGTACCGCAAAGGTTCGTTCCAGAAATATTCGGGTTTTAAGACCGACAAAACGGCTGGTTGATTTTAAAATAGGCCAATAGAAGGAGTTTCCGGATGAACCGGAAGAACGAGCGATCGCATAAATTTTATCGGCATCATATGCCAACAATTCCTCAAATGAATAAACTAAGGCGTAGGATTTTTTGTCTGACAAAGGTAGCTGGTTAAATGGAACTTGCGCTTTAGTTCCTTGGGTTTCTAAAAATTGTTTGTAAGCAGGTACGTTTCGTTGGGCACGTTTATATACGTTTTCGGCTATTCTTTTTGAACCTAAAGAGTTTTTTAGGAATGAGCGATCTTGCATAGGGTAATGCTAAGTAAGTTGTATTTTTTTAGGAACCGCGAAGGCGCGAAGTACACGAAGGAAAGAAAGAAGAGAGAAGAGGGAAGAAGAGTCTATAAGAAGTATTGGATTTGTAATTATTTTATATTTTTCAGGACTTACGCAACATCACCACATCTGAGGGCAACCACAGGGGGATTGAACCGACAAGAACGCTATATGTATAAGCTTTGCGTAAGTCCTGTTTTTTTTCGCTTAAGACTTTTAGGCAATGGAAAACCGCTTATTTTTTCAATTTGCAATGCTAAACGTAGATTGCTATAAAACCCGCTAAAGGTTGAACAAATTTTTAGTGGTTGATAAATAAAAGATTGCATAAATTGAATTAAAACAAAAATTTACTAAATTAAGTTATAGATGCTAGAAGTTGGCAAATTCTTAGTGTAAGAGAGAAATAGTAGCCCCAAACTGATTTTAGGGTGGGATGGATGTGGGAAAAGTTCCCTGTGTCAAGCTTTCTGGATCGGCATATTCACTCAGGTAGGAAATTTTGAACGCTATTAGTATATAAGTTATGGTGAATTTTAATTTGCAAGCGTCTCATTCTCTTCGGAAAACCAAGACTTTTAACAATCCCGATCGTTTCATTGAGGGGTGGTATTGGGCGATCGCTTCTCGCAATCTTAAGGTGGGGGAGGTTAAGCCTGTAACCCTTTTGGGGAGGGAACTGGCGATTTATCGGGGTGAGGACGGGAAAGCGATCGCTCTCGATGCATATTGCCCCCACATGGGCGCACACCTTGCCGAAGGAAAAGTCGAAGGCAACGGAATTCGCTGTTTTTTCCACAACTGGAAGTATGACCAAGCGGGAAAATGTATCGATATTCCGTGTTTGGAAAAGCCGCTTCCAGCTAAGGTGCAAAGTTGGCCCACGGCGGAAAAGTACGGGATGGTATGGGTTTGGACGGGAGAAACGCCACGACAGCCTTTGCCGTGTCCGCCGGAACTCAAAGACGAAGAATGCGACGGGGCGATCGCGTCTCGCTTCGTGAAGAACTGTCACCCCAACGTGGTGATGATCAACGCTATCGACGCCCAACACTTCAATACCGTTCACAATCTGCCGCTCAAAATTGTGTTTGAGAAGCAGGAAATCGACGAAAACGCGATCGCCTTCAGCAACACCACGCGGGGAGGGGAAGATTCCCTGTTTGTAAAACTAATCCGCCCCTTATACAAAAATGAAGTCACTTATAGTATGTGCTATTGGTACGGCAGCACTGGCACAGTAACCGTTGGGCCAGACTTCCTGCACTTCTACATCATGTTTGCCCTTCGCCTCACCGAAGCCGGAAAAACTGAAGGACAGACTTTATTAATTACTAAGAAGCGTCCCGGTGTTCTCGGCTGGATCTTTAACCGAATCGTGCTTTGGCTGACGAAGATGGTGGGAAATTATTTTGCTAAAGGAGATACCCAAGTTTTCCAAACGATTAAGTTTGACTTTCAGACTCCAACTAAAGAGGACAAGTCGATTATCCAGTTCATTCAGCACGTCGAGAAACAGAAAGCGATCGCCTGGGGAACTTGGCAGATGGCTTTGCCGGACGAACCGGAAAGCAGCGGTAGGGGCGGGTCTTGTGCCCGCCCTGAGCTAGGGATCTCTGCTGTGCCATCCAGCACTCCCTCTTCCTCCCTAACCACGGAGGCGAGATGAAGTCTGTATTGATCGCAGGCTGTTCGTCCGGCTTCGGTCGGGGTATGGTTGATGAGTTTCTCAAGCGAGGTTGGCACGTCATCGGTACGATGCGGAACGCACAACAGCGACGGGAGATCCTCGCAGAGTCGTTAGAAAAGTATAGAGATCGCCTGACTATTCTGAGTCTAGAAATTACCGAACCCAGCCAACGAGATGCCGTAGTTGAAGCAGTTCGGAAAAAAGGTCGGCTGGATTGTTTGGTAAATAATGCAGGCTACAGGTTCTACGGCGCTTTGGAGGATCTTAGCGAGGAGCAAATCCGCCGTCAATTTGAGGTGAATTTCTTCGGTGCGGTGTTCCTGACTCGCGCTTTGCTTCCGTTGATTCGGGAAGCGCAGGGAACCCTAATTTTTATCTCCTCCACTTTCGGCTTCACTGGCTTTCCCTTAACCTCGGCTCATTGTGCCAGCAAGTATGCTTTGGAAGGCTTGGCAGAGAGTCTTTATTACGAGCTTGAGTCCCACGGGGTTCGTGTCGCCTTGGTAGAACCTGGAGCCAGCAAGACGACGAACAATGGCAAGAATATGAGCTGGGGGGAAGGAAACTCTGAAACTTATCGAATTCAGACGGACAACTATCGCAGGCTGAATCAGCAAATTATATCAACGGCTCAGGATAATACGCTTCTTGTCGCCAAACGGGTTGCAGACATTGCCGAAGCAAGCGATCGCTTCCTTCGATTTCGGGTCGGTTGGGACGCCCATTTTACCCATATTTATCAACAAATCTTGCCAGATAGATTGCGCCTGCCTTTATCAAAAATGATCTATCGACGGCTGTTTATCGGGAGCAAAAGCCGATGAATCAATACCAAAAAACAGCAGGCTTCGATTTACCCCACATCCAATCTGACGACAAGCTGCGTCGCGTACTCTCCTCAGCCTTGAAGAGTCGGCTGGGTAACGATCCTGTTTCCCCAGAATTTATGAGCGATCGCTATTGGGACGCCGCTCATTTCAATCTTGAGAAGGTGCAGGTTTTCCAAGATTCCAGCCAACAAGAGCAAGGAGAAATCCTGCGCCTTTGCAGTGGCGGACTCATAGAAGAAGCCTATTTCATCGAAAAAGCTGGAGTCGGTTACATGGCAAAAATGGTGCTGCTGGCAGAAACCACTGAGGAGCGGATGCTTTACGCACTCTTCAGCTCCGACGAAGTGGCTCACCTTGCCCAGATTAGTCGCTTTTTGCCTGAAAAAGACCTCGTGGGGACGGAAGACCCTTTCTTGCGCTTCCTGGCAGATTTGGTGGAAACCCAGGATAAAACAGTCCTGCTATTTGTGCTTCAGATAGTGCTAGAGGGTTGGGGACTGAGCCATTATAGAAACCTCGCCAAAGACTGCCTGAATCCTCAGTTGAGTTCGCTATTTGAAGGATTTTTGCAAGACGAGAGCCGTCACCACGGCACCGGAGTCACTCTGTTCAACCAGATGTCCGTCTCCCAAGCAAGCCGAGCAACCATCATCGAAACCCTAGCCCTATTTTTGCAGATGGTTCGGGTAGGACCTCAGAGCGTCGTTTCCGCCATCGAGCAAGTGAAGGGTCATTTGTCCCGCCAGCAGAAGGTAAGCATCTTCGAGGAACTCGACACAGAAATTCATAGCGGAACTCGTCTCAATCTCCTGCGTTCCCTGATGCGGGGAGAAGCAGCGGGAATTATCGTTCAAGAACTAGAAGATCGGGGGGCGTTTCAGCCTTTCCCCGCACAAAAATGCGTATGAACTCAGCTTTTGAACGAAGAAACCTCTCCCCCAACCCCTTCCCTACCAGAGGAGGGGAGAAACAGCGGGAAGTGGACAAACAGCACAAAGCAACATCCGGCTCCCCCTTCCCTCGTAGGGAAGGGGGCTGGGGGGTTAGGTCTTTAAGGTAATTTGATGATGAATGAAACAATTAATGACAACACGCTTCTAGAAAACCCGAAGGTTTATCAGCAACTTCAGATTAACGAACCCAAAGGCAATACGCTTCTAGAAAACCAGAAAGTCTACCGCAAGCTTCAGATCAACCACACGCGCAATAAACAGCAAGATCATACCCAACTGCTCGATGAAGCCGCCGCATCTTTCCGATATGAAGACTGCAAAGATGAGTATTGGAACCCGGAAGAATTTTCGTTACTCTACGGAACTCCGCTGTGGGAACAAGCTAGCCCAAGTCAAAGGATAATCTTAAACCAACTATACTGGGTGGCTTACTATTCGCAGATCGTTTCCGCAGAAATTGCCACGATTTACTTTAATCAGACTAGCGCCGCTGGACTTTACGCCCAGGAGGACTTCCGCCTAGTTTGCGATACGCTCGACTTAGAATCTGCTCAGGAAAGGGCACATATCAGCGCCTTCAGAAAAGTCTCTAGCGAGGTGGAAGCACAGCTTTTTGGCAAGCGCGTCTTCAGCTATCCCATGCGCGGGCCGTTTGCAGAAACAATGATTTTTGCTGACACCAACGCCCTCAAGACGTGGTGGAAAAAGCTCCAACTGCAAAGCTTTGGAATGCTGTCAGCAGGGAATACTTTTCTCGCCTGCCAATACTTCACTGTTCGGGGTATCCGGACGCTAAACGGTAAATTAGTGCAGCATAAGCTTAGCAACTACTACCAAAAGCATCCCAACCCAGAAAACGCCCCGATTCCCTCAAAAATTTCCTTTTATCACTTCATGGATGAGAGCTTTCACTTTAACAGCTCTACGATTCTCTCCCATGATGTGGTGAAGTGCCTGAAACCGCCAACCGCTTTCGAGAAGCTAGTGGCAAACTTGGGGATAAGCGGCTGTCAGCGAGATCACTATCACTTTTCAGTCGCGATTAACGGGATTTTTTGGTACGACCCCGCCCTCTATTCGGCAATTTACGAGGTATTGCGATCGCCTATTTTTGAAATGAGCGATCGCGATGCCAAAGAAATGATGCGACTGTGCTTCACCGAGGAATCCGAAGGACTGCACCATAGCTACAAAACCCGTACAGAAGCGATGGAGTCATACAAAGTTTACCTCGAAAAAGTTGACTACGCTTGGGTAAGTAACCGGCAAATGTCCATCATGGCTGCTAATTCTATTCCTCAATACCTTGCTACTCAAAATAAGGCAATAGGTAATTGGGGCTAGAAAAAACCATTAGCTATTCCCTATTACTGACTTGACAAATAACAGTGCATACTTTCTAATTTTTGATATGAACCAGTTCCAAAATCAAAACACGCAACCCCTATTAAAAATGAAAATATTTAATAATTGGGATGTTGTTGCCAAAGGCTGGTATATTGCTTGTCCTAGCCGAGAAGTTCCTCAAGGTAAGGCAAAATCTTTGGAAATCTGCGGACAAAAAATTGTTATCTTTCGCGGACAAGATGGAAAAGTTCGCGCTTTAGATGCTTATTGTCCTCACCTAGGAACCGATTTAGGAATTGGGCGAGTGGATGGAAATCTTATGCGCTGTTTTTTCCATCATTGGGCATTTGATGGAGAAGGGAATTGTCAAGATATTCCTTGCCAATCAGCAATACCCGAAAAAGCTCGCCTTCAATCTTACGCTACTGATGAAAAATACGATTTTATTTGGGTGTATCCAGATTCAAAAGCACCGGAAGGTGTGGCAGAATTTGATGAACTTAAAGGCAAATCAATTGTAACAATACACGACAAAGCATTTGAGCGGAGTTGTCATCATCACATTTGTATGATGAATGGCATTGATGCTCAACATTTGCAAACTGTTCACAAAGTAGACATCAATATGAATCTATCATTGCGTCAGAATCAATCTGGCAATGTGATAGATTTTACTCTTCAAGGCGAGTTTCCTAAAACTACTCGTAGAGAACGGCTTGGACGAAAAATTCTCGGCGATACTTATGAGTATTCTATGAGGTATGCCGATGGCTGCATGGGACTTTTGACTATGATGAAGAATGTTCGGCTTCTTCCTTCACTGCACATGATTTATGCCTATACTCCGGTTGCACTTGGAAGAACCCGCATCCAACCGATTTATGTAGCAGAGAAAAGAAAAGGAATGTTTGGGTGGTTGGTGACGCAACTATTACTTTTATTCACTCGACTGGGATATTATGCTTTGAAAGGGGAAGATGGACAAATTTATGACAATATTCGCTATAATCCCATTGCAATTCTGAGTATTGATACGCCATTAGTTAAGTATATGCATTATGTGAATCAACTTGAACTTTCTGTATGGTCTAAGGAGTTTAATAATACAAAATAGATATAAAAGTTCTATTTTAGTAATGAAAAAAATGCTCTATGTGTAGGTTGGGTTGAGGCACGAAACCCAACATTGTCAGCAATCGGCAAGCGTTGGGTTTCACTTTGTTCAACCCAACCTACAAATTGAATAAGATTTTTTTACGAACCGCCAAGGACGCAAAGTACGCGAAGAAAGAGGAAGAAGAGGTGTAGGTTGGGTTGAGGCACGAAACCCAACATTGTCAGCAATCGGCAAGCGTTGGGTTTCACTTTGTTCAACCCAACCTACAAATTGAATGAGTTTTGAAATCTTTAACAAAAGTTTTTTGTTGCTGGATTTTTAATTACAAGTTTTTAATTAAATATGAATGAGCAATGCTGTGTCGTCTCGTTTCCAGGGACTGATTATTCTACCCTAACCCTGGAGAAGCACTCTAATCTTTCGGAGCATCTGACGGTACAAAATTCTCCGGTACTCTTTGGATGCCGTACCGGAATTTGTGGGACGTGTCTTGTAGTTGTAAAAGGTAATATTCCTCCTCCCAGTGAAGATGAAAAAGAGGTATTGGAAACTCTAGCGTCAGGAAATAATCAAGTGAGGTTAGCTTGTCAGTTGGATCTCAGCAGCGACATTGAAATTGCTGCTTTTGATAATGAAGAATGAAGCCAAAAAATCTTCTATTTCTTATTCTTAATTTTTAATTTATTGCGGAGGATTAGTGAAATTTGAAGATTTCTGGTATGTTGTGGCACTCAGCGAACATCTGAAGCCGAATACTGTGCTAGAACGCACGGTTTTGGGGGAATGGCTGGCAGTTTTTCGAGGAGACGACGGAAAGCCGGTGGCGTTGCGCGATCGCTGTATGCACAGAAACAGCCGTCTCTCTAAAGGAAAAGTCTGTCGGGGAACACTCCAGTGTCCTTACCACGGTTGGGTTTACGACAAAACTGGGAAGGTGGTGGCTGTCCCCGCCGAGGGAGAAGACTTTAAGGCGACTCATGCTCGTCGCACTAAGCATTATGACACTAGAGAGCAGGATGGCTACGTGTATGTGAGGCTGGCGGAAAAGCCGAGTGAGGAGTTTGAGCCTTTTAAAATGCCTTACTACGGAAAGCCTGGATGGGAGACGGTGCGAGTCATCAACCGTTTCCGGAACAACGTTACCAACTGTGCGGAAAACTTTATTGACATTCCTCACACCGCCTCGGTTCATCCTGGGGTATTCCGCACTTCTCGCAAGCAAAAGCTGGAAATGACGGTTGAGAGGCGAAATGGCTCAGTTTTCGCAGAATACCGCAACGAAACGACAAACCTCGGCTGGTACACCTGCTTTCTGAATCGGAAAGGTTACGAGATCCGGCACACGGATAGCTTTCATATGCCCAACGTTACCAGCGTGGAATACGATATGGCAACCAAAAGAAGGCTTTTTATTACTAGCCAATCGATTCCGGAAGCGGAGGACTCTACTCTCGTTTATACCGACGTAACTTTTAACTACGGCATTTGGAACAAGATGGCGCGTCCGTTTGTTCGCTGGACTGCCCAATATATTATCCACCAGGATGTGGAGGCGCTTGGTATCCAACAGGAGGTAATTGAAAAGTACGGTACCCAGTTTGCCAATACACCAGCTGACACAATCCACGTCCTGGTTGAATCTATTCGGAGCAAGATTGAAGCAGGAGAAGATCCTAGAACTCTCTGCGATCAGTCTGTTCAAGTAACCTTCTGGGTTTAATTCGATTTTGGATTTTGGTTTTAAATGACCTAACCCCCTAACCCCCTTCCCTGCGAGGGAAGGGGGAGAAGTCAAAATCTAGGTGGCGAATAACCGATCGCACTAAGGATTTTGGATTTTGGATTGGGAACTATTAGAAAGTAAGTGACTTTCTTCGGAAATCATATCAAATTCGGTTGATGACACCCAATTACAGAAGAACCTCTCCCCGCCTTCCTTCCCCCCTCTCCGTTAACGGAGAGGGGTTGGGGGTGAGGTTCTAAATGATGACGATTCAAACGAATTCAATATCAGGCAACATTCCCTAAATTGAGCTATTAGCGATGGGAGTATTCTTCACTTTTGCGATCTTAATGACACTGACTGTGGCAAATGACCGCAGTTTTGCTGCTTTGCAAACGAGAACCTACGAGGACTGGATTTTAGATGCTGTTGGTCTATTTTTTCAGGGTGTTCTCATCCCGATTCTTCAGCTCACAGTGGTCTACCAACTTTGCCACTATCTTTTACCAAGCGATCGCGCCTTGCTTGTGCCTCCAGTTGTGGCATTCTTTCTGAGCTTCGTGTTTGTGGATTACATCTACTACTGGAACCATCGCCTGCTACATAGTCGGTGGCTCTGGCGTCTCCACGTAGTTCATCATACCAGCACGGAAATGAATGTCTTGTCTACTTCCAGAAATACTCTGTGGACGAGTTTTTTGATTATTTACTTGTGGGTTCACGCTCTATTTATTTATCTGCTGCAAGATCCCACTTGGTACATCGCCGGTGTTAGTCTTAGCTCAGCTCTAGACTTGTGGCGTCACAGCACCATAACTCCGATACCAAACTCCTGGCTGTATCGCTGGCTATCGACTTTGCTGATAGTACCCCAAGATCATGCTTGGCACCATGCGAGCAGCTCAGTTTGCGGTAACTACGGAGCGAATTTTAAGCTTTGGGATCGGATGCACGGAACGTATTACAAAAGCGATCGCTTCCCTGATTCTTTGGGTGTCAAAATCAACCTCACCTTAACTCAAAAGCTAGTATGGCCTTGGAAGAATTAAAAATTAAAAATGAAGAACCCAATTTTTTAATTTTGCATTTTTAATTTGACTATGACTTTCTTCAGCATAATCCTCTCTTGTTTTCCCGCCTTAGTTATCCTGATAGCGATCGCGTCCTTCCTCTGGATATGCGTTTCACCAGGAATCTTTAGCATCTCGGCTTTTTTCCTTTCTCTGTACGGGTTTCCCCTCTTGGTGTATCGCATCCACGAGCGTTTTTACCCAGTCGAGGAAGGTATCAGCTATCTAGGCAGCAAAGAGTATTCACCCTGGTGGGGAAGTTACCAAATCCAAGTTATTTACATTGCGTTTCCAGCGCTAGAAACGTTGTTACGCCTGATTCCCGGTGCTTTTTCCTTATGGCTGAGACTGTGGGGAGCCAAGGTTGGTAAAGGCGTCTACTGGACACCGCAGTTAGAAATTGCCGATCGCGGATTAATCGAGATAGGCGATCGCGCAGTTTTCGGTCACGGGATTGGCATCTACTCCCACATTATCAAACCCAGAAAACACGACTTGATGCTGTATGTCAAGAAGGTGAAAATTGGCAGCAACGTCTTCCTAGGAGCCTGGAACCACATTGGCCCCGGAGTTGTAGTTGAGGAAGGAACCTACGTTCCTGTTGCTACACACATTTATCCCAACAAAAAATTCAAGTAATATCCAACCGAAGAAAACTAACACCCCGCCTCCGGCTCCTCTGTTTACTTCCGGCTCCCCTCTCCGCTTTTCGGAGAGGGGTTGGGGGTGAGGTTCCAAATGATCATCCAAACAGATTTGATATAATGCGCCCTTTTGTCAAGCTTTTCGGACAACTTCTTTCTCCTTACGCCAATCGCTTCTTTCAAGCACTAGAAAATCCCCAAAGAACGCAGCAATCTGTTCAGGAGGAAATTGTATGCCACCTTGCTAAAAGCGAGTATGGCAAATTTTTGGGCATACACTCGGTTGCAGATTGGCATCGCATTCCGATTGTCAACTACGACAACCTTAAAGAGTGGATCGACAGGCAGAAGACAACCCAGCAGCCAATCCTGACGCCAGAATCTATTCTCTTTTACGAGAAGACTTCCGGAAGTAGCGGAGTAGCAAAGTTGATTCCTTACACGAAATCTCTTCGAGCTACCTTTAACCAGATGTTCTGTGTTTGGGCGCATGACCTGATTCAGCATGGCCCAGGGTTTTCTACTGGTAAGATATACTTCTGCATCTCTCCCCGGCTTGATGCTGCAAGTACAAATAGCATTCCAGCCGGATTGGAGGATGATTCGGAGTATCTGGACGAATGGTTAATGTTATTTCTTCGTCCCTTTCTGGTTTCTCCTCCGGGATTGAATCGCCTTCGCAATGCAGAGGAATTCAAAGATAAACTTTCCCAAGCGCTTTTACTCGAAGAAAATCTGGAAGTTATCTCAATTTGGAGTCCGAGTTTCCTCCGCGTACAACTCGACTACATCCAGACGCATCGGGTGCGATTGTGGAAAGAACTCAAAAACAAAATGTCAGCTAAACGTTCTAAACTTCTCTTAGAGCCAGAGATTCCGTGGACGCTGCTTTGGCAAGAATTGAAGCTAATTTCTTGCTGGGATAGTGCTAATGCGGCGGATGGTGCAGGGTTTTTGCGATCGCTCTTTCCCGGTGTCATGGTGCAGGGAAAAGGACTTCTCGCTACCGAAGCACCGATGACAATTCCCCTGATCGAGGCACAGGGATGCGTCCCGATGCTCGATGAGGTGTTCTTTGAGTTGGAGGATGGAGACGGGAAAATTCACCGACTCCACGAGATTGTGGCGGGGATTGACTACGAGATAATTATTTCTCAGAAAGGGGGATTGTACCGCTACCGAATTGGCGATCGCGTGCGCGTCAGCCACTTTTATAAAGGAACGCCATGTCTGGAATTTTTGGGAAGAAATCAGGCGACAAGCGATCTGGTGGGTGAGAAGCTGCATTCTGAGTTCGTGCGCTCTGTCATTGAGGATTTGGCGCTAGAAGGAACGTTTTTCAAAAGTTTGGTGCCTTCCAGAAAGCCAGTGGATCGTTATATCCTTTTGCTCGATACAGCCAAGGAGTCACCTGATGCGATCGCGCAACGATTAGATGATGCTTTGATGCGATCGCACCACTATCGCCAAGCTCGACTCTTAGGACAGTTGTCTCCGGCGCGGGTGTTGGTGTCAAGACAAATCCCGGAAATTCTCACCCTATACGGGATGAGAGCTGGCAAGAAATGGGGAGACTTAAAACATCCCCTGTTAGCGATCGCACCCCTTGAGGAAGAATTGCTCGCCGAGCTAGAAAAAGTCTCTTAGAACAGTTGTTTTCGCTGACTTATTATCGGTTCCGAAGCGCTAACAATTTCACCAGAACTGACATCTTCTCTAAATATTTTGAGTCAGTAGTTCCATACAAACAGGACTTACGCAAAGCTTATACATATAGCGTTTTGTAGGGGCAATCCCCCTGTGGTTGCCCTCAGATGTGGTGATGTGCGGCGAGTCCATACAAAGAGAGGAAAAACCGAGTACTTATACATGCGCTACGCGATCGCGCCCCTCTCTTTTGGCTGCATAAAGTGCTGCATCAGCCGCATTAATCAGATGTTGCGGCGACAATTTTAAATTGGGTACACTACCAGCTACGCCTAAACTGACAGTTACATAGCCGCACACATTAGACTGGCTGTGGGGAATCGCCAAGTTACTGATTGCCTGTCGAATCGCCTCCGCTACGAAAACAGCTCCTTGGATATCAGTATTGGGCAGAATTACGGCAAATTCCTCCCCACCATATCGCGCGACTAAATCTGCTGGACGCCGGACAACACTTTTAATCGCACTAGCCACCTGGCGCAAACAATCATCCCCTGCCAGATGACCGTAAGCATCGTTGTAGCGTTTGAAAAAATCTACATCTAACAAAATCAAAGACAGCGGCGCTTGTTCGCGTTTTAGGCGCTTCCAATTAGTATTCAGACACTCATCAAATCGGCGACGATTCGCAATCTGAGTTAAGCCGTCTAGGTTAGCGAGTTGCCGGAGTTCCCGATTGGCAGACTGCACATATTGGTAGAGTTGGGATTGATGAATCGCGATCGCCACCTGATTTGCCAACTGATGCAATAAATTCACTTCAAATGCCTGCCACTCACGAGGAGCAGCACACTGGTGAGCAATCAGTAACCCCCACAGACGATCTTCTTTCAAAACCGGCATTGCTACAGCAGCTTTGACCTGATAGCGTTGTAAAAACTCAATCGCATCGGCTGTAAAATTAAACTTTTCAATGTCGTACAAAACTATCGGTAATCCCTGAGAAAAAGCGCTAAAACATTCTTGCATCCAAAATGGATTCGCAGTTTGTCCTAACATTTGAGGGTAGTTTTTACCGACTGATTCTGCCACGAAGGTGCCGTTACCGTTAGCTCCGAACTGGTAGATAGCCACCCGATCCGAAAGCAAACAGTGTCGAATGTTGTTGACTGTTACATCCAGAATCTCGTCTAAATTCAGCGATTGGCGAATTTGTTGAGTAACTTCGGCAATTAGCCGTTCCTGTGCTGCCTGTTGTCGCAGCACTTCCTCTGTTTTTTTGCGCTGAATCATCGACCCTAATTGGGTAGCGACTGCATTAACGAGTTGGAGCGATCGCTCATCCGGTTTCATTTCCTGTTTATGGAAAAATATCAAAACTGCCAGCACTTGATGGTCGAATGTAATCGGAATTCCTAAGATCCCTTTAAGTCCCATTTGTGCGGCAATTTGAGCGCGAACAACAACGGTCGAGTTCTCCTGCGTCATGTCTGCAATCCATTCCACTTGTTGGGACACCCAAACTCGTCCCGCCAATCCCTCCCCCAGAGCAAAGCGAAACGCCTCACTCTGGCGTCGAAATTTATCAAAACGGACGTCCCCGTACCAACATCGACGATATTCAAGTAAAGTCCCCTCCGAGGAAGGCATCCACGCTTCACCCAGCTCCCAACCGAGGTTTTGACAAATATTGCTCAAAATCACTTCTAATGCTTCTTCTACATCAGCAGCAGAACTAATTGCTTGAGTCGTAGTCAGTAAGAGTTGTAACTGTGTATTCTGAGTTTGCAGCTGCAACTGAAACCGACGCAGCCGCAATTGATGTTCAATTCGCACCAAAACCTCAAGTGGCTCAATCGGTTTTGTGATGAAATCTACTCCCCCTACTGTAAAAGCATTCACCTTATCAAAGGCTGCATCCAAAGCACTGATGAAAATAACCGGGATGCTACAGGTTTGGTCTGAGGCTTTCAATTGTCGGCAAACTTCATACCCATCCATGTCCGGCATTTTGATATCAAGCAAAATCAAATCGGCAGGGCTTGCCTGAACCGATTGCAGCGCTAG
Source organism: Coleofasciculus sp. H7-1 (assembly GCF_057473865.1). Classification (NCBI taxonomy): domain Bacteria; kingdom Bacillati; phylum Cyanobacteriota; class Cyanophyceae; order Coleofasciculales; family Coleofasciculaceae; genus Coleofasciculus; species Coleofasciculus sp. H7-1. The sequence goes on along the minus strand of NZ_JBYCCT010000061.1, from coordinate 36,013 downwards.
CTTACCACTCAGTGCAACACGCACTTTATATCCATGAGTTGACAAAATTTGAGTTAACAAACTAACATTTGCTGGTGTATCGTCAACTACCAGTATTTTTTCTTTTAATGTCAAATCTTGACGCCGATGCATAAAGTGGTTTTATAGTTATTTTTGACCGAGAAGAAGATAAGTCATCATCTCCCCCTTACCTTTTATTAAAATAGTCCCTCGTTCTTGGAAAAGAAACCGTTCCTTTAAACGTTCGTAAACGGCAGCCGTTACCTGAGTCTGACCAGGAATCCCACTTGACTCCATCCGGGAAGCCACATTCACTGTATCTCCCCATAAGTCATAGCTAAATTTGGTTAAACCAATTACTCCAGCGACTACAGGCCCAATATTAATCCCTATACGGAGACGGAAGCTTTCATTAATTTCCGTATTGAATCTAGCTATAAAATTTTGCATATCCAGTCCCATTTGGGCAATTGATGAGGCATGATCCGATCTCGGTATTGGTAGTCCTCCTACTACCATATAGGCATCCCCAATTGTTTTTATTTTTTCTAGACCATGTTGTTTAGACAACTGGTCAAATTCACTAAAAATTTGATTGAGAATTTCTACAAGTTCAGTTGGAGTCTTTCTGGATGCAAAATTAGTAAATCCTACTAAATCAGCAAATAAAACACTAACATCAGAAAAACTATCGGCAATAACTTGCTGATTTTTTTGTAAGCGCTCAGCAATTGGTTTAGGCAATATATTTAATAAGAGTTCTTCGGTTTGTTTTTGAGCGAGTTTTTGCGCTGTAATATCAGAAACAGTTCCTTCGTAGTAGAGAATTTTTCCCTTAGAATCGCGGACTGCACGCGCGTTTTCAGAAATACAAATAATTGTCCCATCCTTGCGGAAAACTTGAGACTCAAATCCAATTACAGCATGATTAGATTCCATTTCCTCTATAAATTCGCGCCGTCGATTCGAGTTAACATAAAGTTGGCGTTCAATATTTTGAATACTGGTTATCAATTCTTCTGGAGATTCATAACCATAAATCTTCGTTAGTGCTAAATTGGCGCTCAAATAACGCCCAGAAGGTGTAGTTTGATAAATTCCTTCTACTGCATTTTCAACAATACTGTGGTAACGTTCTTGAGTAATTCTGAGGATTTCTTCAGTTTGCTTGTGATGAATCAAAGGACCTAATTGGGTAGCCACTGCGGTTACTAAATTAATTGTATGTAAATTCATAGGAACTGAAGTCTTTTTATAAAAAACTAGAATCGCTAATACTCGTTCGTTTAATATAATTGGAACTCCAAAAGCAGAGACTAAACCAGCAGTTACTATTTGCTCGTGTAGAATTAAGGAATCTTTTACTTGTAGAATATCTTGTTCCCATTCTGGCTTTTTAGAAACAAATATTTTACCGGGCAACCCAAGATTAGGAGCCAAGGTAACTGTTATACTTTTATTTTTAAAATCTAAAAAACTAGCGTGGCTAGAAGACCAATTTTGACTGCATTCTAAGATATTATTATCTTCAGTGGGCAACCAAGCTTCGCCATAATCCCATTGAATTGTCATGCCAACTAAGTGCAATACAGCTTTTAACACAGAATGAACGTCATTTTTGCGACTAATTGCTTGAGTTGTTGCTAATAAAAGACGGAGTTCAACTTCTGCTTGTCGCCGTGATTCTAGGTGTTTTTGCAGTAATTTATTTTGCTCTGTTAGTTGCAGTTTTAGTTCGCGAATGCGTAGCTGATTCTCAATTCGTGCTAAAACTTCTAAAGATTCAAAAGGTTTTGTGATATAGTCAACTCCACCAACTGTAAAAGCGTTTATTTTGTTAATCGTTTCATCTAAAGCACTAATAAAAATAACCGGGATCTCGCGAGTATTCTCTGAAGCTTTTAGATATTTGCAAACTTCATATCCATTCATTTCTGGCATATTAACATCGAGCAACATCAAGTCAGGAGGATTTGAATTGCAAGAGCTGATTGCGAGTTTACCGCTGAGCGCAACCCGCACTTTATACCCATGTTGAGATAACATTTGAAAGAGCAGTTTTAAATTTGCAGGATTATCATCAACTACCAATATATTAGTTTTAGATATAGGCGCTTCCATTGGGATTATCAGCCATTTACAGATTGAATTAAGGTCAATAATTGCTCAAACTCGTATTGATTAGCCAATGCCATTAGAGCTTTTGACAATATTTCATTTTGTGGATGCACTTGCTCAATTAGTGTAGTGATTATTTCTAAATCACCCTCAACAAGAGCCTGAGCTAAATTTTCTAACCAATCCTTAGGTAAATCAGCAAGATCGGCGGTATTTAAGGATAGCGGTTCCGGTAATTTTTTTTCAGATGCAGCAGTAATTTCCTCATAAGTAAAGGAGACACCTAAATGTCTCTGGACAGCATTAAAAATATCTTCTTCTCGGAAAGGCTTGCGGATAAAGTCATCACAGCCAGCTTCAATAACAGCTGCTTTATCTTCATTTAAGGAGCTGGCGGTCAGAGCAATAATCGCGGTACGAGAATTTGGTAATCTCTTCTGAAATGAAGGTTTCTGATGCTCCAGCTTTCTAATCTGTTTAGTGGCTTCATAGCCGTCCATTATCGGCATTCGTATATCCATCCAAACTAAATGAGGTGAACTACGTTCCCAGATGTCTAATGCCTCTTTCCCATTAGAAGCTTCGTGTAATTCAAAGCCAAGGGGCTGGAGGAGTTTGAGCAGCAATTGGCGATTAAAATCGCTATCATCTGCGATAAGCATTTGATAGCGAGGTTGCTGGGGAGCGAGTGCAATGATCCGGCGGTTTTGGAGCGGGATTGCAATCTCGCTTGCAGTTATAATACTCGCTTGAATGTCAAATTTGAATGTTGTACCTTGTGGAAATAACGTGCTTGTGTTGTCATTAAATTCCCTAATAGGAGTTCCGGGGGTGAAAGCTTTGCCGCCACTGATGAGGGTCATTTCACCTCCCATTAAATGGACAAATTGACGGCTAATTGTCAATCCTAAGCCAGTTCCTTCTTGCACTTGTTGACCGGCTGCTGTTTGCACGAAAGGTTTGAATACCTTGTCGAGTTCGTCGGTAGCAATACCGGCTCCCGTATCTGAAACTTCAAAGATAATTGAGGAAAGGGGAGAAATAGAAGGGGATTCGGAATTTGTTATCCCCTGTTTCACTTTAACTAATACCGTTCCGGAAGCGGTAAATTTAACGGCGTTACCCAGCAGGTTAATTAGCACTTGACGCAACTTGACTTCATCAGTGCGGAGGTATTGGGGAACATTGGTAGCACAGTCAAATTTTAGGTTTAAGCCCTTTTCTTTAGCTTTCAAAGAAAACATCGCTTCGACATCATTTAGCAAGCTGTAGAGGTCGAAGTTATTTTCATTGAGCGTCATGCGTCCAGCTTCAATTTTGGAGAGATCGAGGACTTGGTTAATCAGTGTAAGCAGGTGTTCTCCACTGCGACGAATGATACTGAGATTTTCTTGCTGTTCTGTTGAAAGATTAGGGGCACGACTCATGAGGTGGGAAAAGCCTAAGATGGCGTTGAGGGGGGTTCGGAGTTCGTGACTCATGTTGGCGAGAAAGATGCTTTTGGCGCGGTTAGCAGCCTCAGCGGCTTCTTTGGCTCGTTCAAGTTCAGCTTCTACTATTTTACGAGTGGTAATATCGACTCCGATTCCCAAAACGCAGACTTGAACGCTTGCAGGTGGATGCAGAGGAATTTTTTGCCATTGAAACCATTTATCCTGGTTACTTGCGCCTGTCACTTTTTCTTCGGGAACAAATAAGGGTTGACCCGTTTCAATGATAGAGCGGGTTTCTTCGAGGAAATGCTCAACATCCTCTAAGAATGGATGAAAGTCTACATCCCGTTTACCCACCAGTTCTTCTACAGTCGTGTTGTAGAGCTTGGCAGCAGCTTTGTTAAGTAGCACAAACCGTCCTTCCCAGTCTTTCACAAAAATACTGTTGGGGTCATTATCAATTACCTTTCGCAGGAACTCTTGTTGCTGTCGGAGAGCTTCTTCAGCAATTTTGCGATCGCTAATATCCAAAAGTACCCCCCGCCAAATTATGCTGCCAGCAGCTTGGGATTCCGGACGAGAGCTGGCTGCCAGCCAACGAGTGCTACCATCTGGGTGGAGATAGCGCCACTCATAATAGAAAGGCGTTAAATTGTTGAGGCTGAGTTTTAGAGCGGCGTTGTAACCAGGGAGGTCTTCTGAGTAGTATCGATCTAGGAGGACTGAGAAATTCCCCATCGCCTCTTGAGCGGAAATACCTAAAAGTTCGCCACACCCTTCGCTGATGTAGTCTAGAAAATGTCTGCCCTCGGCATAGTAAATGTAGGTGAAAACCGCGCCGGGAAGGTTATCGGCAAGACCCCGCAAGCGAGCTTCGTTCTCCCGTAAAGCTTCTTCTATGCGTTTGCGATCGCTAATATCGATGGCATGACCGACGACTCGAAGTGCTTGTCCGTCTGCATCTCGCACAACCACCCCATAATCCAACACATGAGTGTAGCGATCTTCTCGGTGACGGAACCGATATTCAAACATATAATCATTTTGACTAGCGATCGCCTCGGAAAACGTTAGCGAAACCTGCGGCAAATCCTCCGGATGGACGCGCTCAACCCACCACTTACCCGTTAGTCCAGCTTCTTCGGGACGGTATCCGCTCGTTTCATAGAGTCCCTGCGTCCGCAGAACCATATCCTGCTTCAGATCCCAGTCGTAAACATATCCTTTAATTGCCGATGCCGCTAGCAGAAAACGTTCGTTGCTCTCTTTGAGCGCTTGCTCTGCACGTTTGCGCTCGGTGATGTCAATCGCCACACCTCCTACAAGGCGTTCTCCAGAGAGGTTCGCCAGCGGAAACTTGTACACCAGAAAATCCCCGATTGTGCCGTCCTGTCTGGGAGCTTGTTCGATCGCCTCTACTGACTGATTCGTTTGGATGACTTTCCGAATGTTTTGCAGATACTGTTGCGCGAATTCATCAGCATAAAGCTGTGTTACAGTTTTGCCAACTACATAGCCTTCTGGGATTTGGAACATCTGGGAGTAGGTTTTGCTGAAGAAAACAATTCGCCCATTTTCATCCGTGATCCAAGAAGCCGCTGGGCTGTTATCCATGAACCCATGAAAACGGGCTTCGCTTTCTTTTAAGGCGAGTTCTGCCTGTTTGCGAGCCGTAATATTCGCGAATGAAGATACCACTGCATACGGCAGAGATTCGCCAGCCCGAAATAGAGGTTGGGCGTTAATAGAAATCCAGGTTAAGCTACCATCTGGCTTGTAAACTCCCATCACTACATCAGAGCAAGGTTCACCAGTTCGTAGCGTCACCATTGCCGGATGCTCCTCCCCTGGAAAGGGCGAACCATCTTCACGAATGGCTTGCCAGATGGGATCGATAGAAGATCGCCCCATTATTTGCTTGCGGGACAAGCCGAGAATTCGTTTAGCACTAGCGTTACAGGTGCGGATAACGCCGCTCCTATCTTGCAAAACAATGCCCTCTGCCATCGTTGTCACGACTGAACGATAGCGTTCTTCGCTTTCTTGTAAGGCAACTTCTGCAAGCTTGCGTTCTGTGACATCCCGCACGATACAAACCACTTCATCAGCACCGCTTTTCACAATGCGTGCCTCGTAGTTGTGAATGCCATCGGGTTTTTCCAAGTCGTGTTCGTAGGTTTGTCGCTCTCCGGTTTCAACTGCTACCCGAAAACGCTCCAGCAGGTCATTTTTAACCTGTTCGGACATCGGTAAATCCCGTAAGTTTCTGCCAATTAAAGCTTCAGGCGGCATCAGCAAGGCTTCTTCGCCTGTTTTTACGTCTAAATAAGTGCCGTCTATTCGGTGCCGGAACATTGCATCGGGAATCGCGCTCAAAAGCGCCTGCATTCGTTCGTCATTCTGATGCAAGGCTGCTTCTACCTGCTTGCGTTCGGCAATCTCCTGCTCTAGCTGGGCATTGGTTTGGGCTAGTTTAGCAGTGCGCTCTTGTACTTGGCTTTCTAAAGTACGGTTGTAGTCGGCTAGCAGATGTTCTGCTTGCTTGCGCGAGGTGATGTCAACCAGCAAGCCATCCCAAATAATATCGCCGTTGGCTTGCTTTTCTGGGCGGGAAGTGGCTTGCACCCATTTCAAGTGACCGGAAGGCGAGGTAATGCGACCTTCCCAGTACCAAGGCTGCAAGTCTCTAGCAGAAACCAGGATGGTTTCATTTAGCAAAGGCAGGTCATCGGGATGCACCGCGTCCCAAGCAATTTGAGGATTTTGGACGATCGCTTCTGGTTCATATCCATAGATTTCACGAGCGCCAGAACTCATGTAGGTAAACTCAAGGCTGCCGTCTGGATGAAGTATGTATCGATAAATGACACCCGGTACATTTTCCGCGAGATGGCGAAACTTCGCTTCACTTTCCCGCAGCGCGGATAAGGCTTGTTTGCGCTCCAAGTTGGCTATGTGCTGGTATTCCAGACTGCGATAAGCGATAAGCGCAATGGCAGAGCCAGTCATGGCGATTAGCGGGGAAACGACAGGTAGCCACCAGCTTGCTAAAAAAGCTAGGTAACTGCCACCCGTGAGAATTCCCCCGATTAGGCAAATGCTAACCCCATAGACGATCCATCTGGCAGCAAGATTATTTCTGAAGGGGTTGAAGCTAAGTAACGTCCAACTCACTCCACCGCCAATCAAACACCAAACCAAAATCCATAAGGCTTCTTTTGGTTCAGACCAAACATGGATGAAAGGACGACCATCTAAAGCAGCACTCAAAATTTGACTGGTTAAATTGGCATGAATGACTACGCCCGGTAATCGTTTGGGAGTTGCAAAGAGACTACTACTATAAGGGGTGAAGGAAAGGTCATTGAAGCTAGAGCCGATTGCGCCGATTAAGACAATGCGATCGCGTAAAATATTCGGCGGGATGCGGTTCTCTAGAACATCCGTCAGCGATACGGTGGAGAAATTTTCTAACATCCCCCGGTAGTTCAACAAAATCTGGTAGCCACCAGAATTGGCACGAACGTAACCGCCTTCATTTCCCGTAAATGGGGCAAATACAGCTTTACCTAATCGCAATTTATTGGCACCAACGCTCTTGAGGACAATCCCTTCTTTTTCCAGATACATTAAAGCCAGCTTTGCGCCTAAGCTCAGGTGGGTTTTACCATCGGATGTTCTGACAGACAGCAACCCTCGACGTACTTTGCCATCTGCATCTAACACCAAATCGGCGAGTCCCACTTGGTTCAGACGATTCAACGTTGGGGGTGGTGCAACCGGATTTCCTACCGCTTTTTCGACACCCACTAGGTTAGGCGTAGATTCAAATACTTTAACCAGTGCTTGATGACTGGGGGGGACTGGCAAATCTCGGTAAATATCCAAGCCAATGGCTCTGGGTTGCTGAATTTTTAGTTTCGCGATCGCTTCAGCTAACACAGCATCAGAAATAGGCCATCGTCCTACTTTTCCGATATCTGATTCATCAATAGTAATAATTACAATACGCGGATCGATTGGTTCGGGAGGTCGCCAGCGAAAAAATTGATCCAATATAGCCCAGTCAAATATTTGCAGTAAGCCTAAAGAACTTGTAGCAATGACTGTGCAAGCCACAATAGGAACTGTAATCAGTAGCCCGCGCCATTGCCAAATTTGCTTTTTAAGTTTTTGTACCATTAATTTTTAGTATCAAAAATAAGGTGAAGGGGGAAAGGGAAAAGGGGAAAGGCTTCTTTGCCCCTTCCCCTTTACCCGTTACCCTAGTTTAAAAGTGGCTTTGTTGGGTTTCGCTTACACTCTATCCAACCTACGATTTTTATTCATGTTTCAGGAGTTTTGGATAGTCTTTCAGCTTAAATCCTCAAAACTTTCAATTTTCATCTCCATTCCTTTACCCGTTACCCTAGTTTAAAAGTGGCTTTGTTGGGTTTCGCTTACACTCTACCCAACCTACGATTTTTATTCATGTTTCAGGAGTTTTGGATAGTCTTTCAGGTTAAATCCTCAAAACTTTCAATTTTCATCTCCATTCCTTTACCCTAGTTTAAAAGTGGCTTGGTTGCGATCGCTTGTAGCCCAACCGAGTTTAACAATTCCTGCCACGTTGAAGCCAAGGTTGCTTCACTCGGCTCTAAGCGTCTAGCTTCAGCTAAGCTAGCTACGGTATCGTACCAAAGCCCATTTTTTCCATACACAGCAGCACGCTCTAGTAGAGGTTGATTCTGGATCTGGCTCATTAGCTCGGAGGTGAGTCTAACTCGTCGAATTTCTCCTTGTACGCCTGGGATACCAGGTCTGAGTCCTTGTTCGCCAACGATGATAAAAGTCCACCGATAGTTCTTGTCAATTTCTAGAGGTGGCGCATTATCCGGGAGTTTGAAACTAAGAATGCCTTCTTGACTAGAAATCGGGATTTTTGCTTGGTAATGAAAATTATTATTTTCGTCTATTAATCCAAAAAATATTTCCTTAGCAGAAGTTGGAGGTACATAAACCAAGAATGTTGGATGCTCTGCTATTGTTAACCTGGTTGTAGTTGCTGGCACCAGCGGAGTAACACATCCACCGATAGCGATTACCGCTTGAGAACATTCATCGCCACGAGATGCACCTCCTGCCGTGTCATCTGGTTGTCCACTTCCTGGAGGCTCAAAAGTTACGCGAACTATCGAAGTACCGGGTAGAGTTTGAGATTGGTTAACCGGCTCAGATTGGGCGCTCACTTTGGTTAAAAAGCTAGGAACAATAATGAGTCCTAGTGATAGAAAAAATGCAACTAGCGTTAGAGCGCTAAAATATTTTTGCTGTGTCATTTTCTTACATCCTAAAAAAAGGATTTTACTGAGTTTATACTTAATTATTACTGGATAAGACGTAGATTTCTTCCGTGAAAATACTTACTTGTTGTAAAAAGCTCCTCCGAGAACAGTAATCATGTTTATGGACTTTTATAATTTCTATGCTATTTGGCTATTTACAACCCAAAATTTCCGTAGTTTCACACAGATATGAACTCTTGAGACATTTGGGTAACTCTCTGTTGGCTTTATGGGAGCGAAAGTTCCACAGAGTGCCAAGTCACTAGACCGAAAACTTCTGCCTATTCAAAGCCAACTTCCTACTAGAATGAATGATGCCCAGTAAAAAGGATGAGCATATTTTGGCTGTTTGAGCAGAGCTATCTGTGCCTGACGAAGAGCTTTAACTTTGCTTTCTCCTTGTAATAGTTGCTGGTAAAATTCGCCCATAAGCTTAGCAGTGGATTCATCTTGTACTGACCAGAGAGTTGCTAAAGTACTGCGTGCGCCAGACCGCACGGCTACTCCTGCTAATCCTAATACCGCTCGCTTATCGCCAGTTGCAGTTTGGCAAGCACTCAGAACTAATAGTTCAATCGGATTAAAAGTACCCGGCTCTCTAGAACGTAATAAGTTCTCAAAATCTTTGACATTTATTCTGCCATTCCACGTCAGAATAAATGTAGAATCTGAGCTAGAACTAAACTGACCGTGAGTAGCTAAATGAACAATAGAAAAAGAATTTGTATTCAGATGTTTCTGTAAGTTAGTTTCGGTGAAATTCTGATTTAGAAATACTTTAGACGGAACTTCGGATGCGATTTGACTAACTTCAGATACTACTCCTGGCAATGCTGAAAAACCTTGGCGAGCTTCGGTAATTCCGCCTGCTAAAATTTTGGTTCGCTTTTGGGCAAGTAACTGACTTAACGGCGCATTTCCCACTCGTGATGCAACTATCTGTAAACCCGGAGCCACTACAATATTGTACTTTTCAATGAGATATTGTTTGCCATCGTACAGCGCTGCCATTGGTAAATTTCGCAACGAACCGTCTAGCACAAATACTAAAGTGGCGATATTACTTTTGGTTAACTCTGTTTCAGCAGGTTGGATTAACCAGCTATAAACTTGTTGAGACAGGCGCAAACGAACTTCACTTGAAAAAAATAAATTAAGAGATTCTAATAACTGCTCCAGCGTTTTTTCTATATCATTTTGCAGCAACTTAGTCGTGTAATGGCTGAGAGGTTTTCCGGGTAAAGATAAGATTACCTCTAAACGATTTGACAAAATAATGGGGTAGATGACTGCTGCTTGAGGATCGAGTTGATCAATTTGCTGGGGTTTAACATCTAAACAAGCTTCTCGAAAAAAGTTATCTAATTCTGCTAAATGTAGCGCTTCAATGACTTCACGAGCTTGTTTGATATTTGTTTGACTGGGATTAGATTCTAACAGTAACTCCACTAACTCACGGTAAATGGGTTCGACGTTTTCGCGGAAGGAAAGTTGAACGTCAGGATTAAGGGCTATCAAGTCACTGCGGAGGGATTGTAAGGTATTAACGGCTTTGGTGTAAGCAGCGATCGCATTCGGAATATCGCCTTGCTGTTTGAGAAGTTTGCCGAGTTGCCCTTGCCAACGAGCAATAATACTAAAAGCATTAATTTCTTGCGCGATCGCTAGTGCTTGTCTCGTCAGAGCCTCGGCTGGTTCCCACTGCTGCGTTTGTTCGTACAGGTATCCGAGTTGACCCAGCGCGTAAGATTCAGCACGCGAGTCTTTAAGCATTCTCGCTTGTTCGACAGCTTTTGCTAATATCTGGGCAATTTCTTGAGAATTGACCATCTGCGATCGCTCTTCCCGATCTCCCAATTTTATGAGAGTTCTAGCCAAGTTGACTCGACTGTAGACAGCGGCGCGACTGGGTAATATACTCTCTAATTGAGACTGGATTTGGGGTAATAATGCTTGGGCTGCGGCTGGTTGTTCAGTTTCTACTAGAAGGCTTAATCGGTTCAGTTGGGCTTCTATAACTAAAGAATTGGGAGAATTCTCTACTATCTTTTGGTAGATTTCCAGCGCTTCTTTCGGTTTTTGTAAAGTTCTAAGAGTATTTCCCAAACTAAATAAACTGGCATTAGTTTCTAAGGGCAAGTTTAGCCTTTGGGCGAGCGACAAACTTTGTTCTAAAATCTCCTGGGACTGAGTTAAATCTCCCACTACTTGCAAGGTAACTCCCAGACTTCGCAATCCCGATACTTTAAGCGAGGAATCTGGCAAACTTTGCAACTGGGTATTTAATTGTTCTAAGTTTGTTTTAGCTTGTCGGTAGAGTCCCAATGCTTGCAAAGCTTGAGCTTGGTTTATCAAACTGCCCAATTTTCCAACGTCATCGCCTGCTGAACCGTAAGCTTTTTCAGCTTGTTTCCAGGTATCTAAAGCCGCTTCAGTTTGTCCCATTGCTAGCTGGAGACTGCCTTGAGTATTCAAAACTTGGGCAAGAGTGGCTGTATCGGGTTGGGTTTGCAATAAATTGAGACTTTGGGCGATCGCGCTTTTCGCTTGCTCCCATTGTCCCAATTCTTGATAAGCGTTCGACAAATAACTGAAAGCGATCGCAACTTGGAGCCGATCTCCCTGCGCCTCAAGGTTTTTAATCGCTTGTTGCCAGAACGCGATCGCTTCATCAAATCGTCCTGCTTCATAAAGGTTTCTACCTTGTTCTAGTACAAAGGCATCATTCTGAATTTTAGATTCTGAACGATCGTCAGAATCCGGAATATTTTTAACAATAGATACCAATTGAGAATCGGAATAAGAAAATTTAGGATTAGTCTGCGCTAGTGCTGGGAAAACTGTTGTCACCAAAAACAGTGTCAGCAAGCCTAGCCAGATGGTGTAATGAATACTTTTTTGGAGCAAACGAATTTTTAACATTAAACCTTTGGCAAAACTGAATAATTATTCCTATTTATCTGCGGCTAAAAATCAATATCCTTCTTTCCAGAAATCTCTAGCAATCTAAAATTAGTTTTTAGATTTAATGAACCGCCAAGAACGCTGCATAGCGCTAAGGAAGAGAAAGAAGAGAAACGGAATATTTTATGAATGATTGAAGATGGCTATATTACTGAGAAACGCTGCAATTAGCAATTTTATCAGAGGGAATTTGGGGCACACTATTGATAGATTTGGCGACCAGTTCTACCTCACCATTAGCATTTTTTACCCATCCAGTTGCCTCGACCATTAGAGTACGTGCGGAGGCAGTCTGGGAAACGGGGACGGGGATCGAGGCATTACCCATACGGGGACGCAAATCCCGCCAAACAGTACTTCCTAATAAAGTTTCATTGGGGTCTGCGGGCAAACCGCCGCGTCCGGTAACAACAAAACTATTACCCCTAGAAGCCGAACAACCTTGGGCAATTTGATCGCTGATGTCAGTCAAATTTTCTGGCAATGCGACTAAGCCAGTAGAAGGGTTAACATCGGCAGTATTGATTTGGACAATGCCGCTGAACTGAGTTCCCAGACTAGAGGTGGCGGTGATATCGCTGTTTGAAGTTTTAAAGATGCCGCTAGCATTAATTCTTACTTGACCCCCAAAGCCTTGCTGAGCATTGGCAGTAATGTCGCTATTTTCTAAAGCGACCAACGTTTTTGTATTAATAATGATGTTGCCGCCATTGGTACTCATATCATTATTGGCGATCGTCTGACCCGTATCAAACAAGATGATGTTGCTGGCATTAGTAGTAATCAGGCTGTTGTGCCGCAATCGCAAATCTTGGGATTCAATCGTAATATTTCCCTGTTCCGCCTGCCGCTGAGTCGCTCTAATAATCGAGTTATTATCTAGCTCAACTGTGGTAGCGCGAATATTAATGTTACCAGCATTACCTTTCCCAAAATTAGCAACATTAATTGTTGCCCGATCCCGAAAGATCAATCTGTCAGCAATTACGGTTACATTGCCAGCATTTCCCGTCAACGGCGGTGGAGAACTCGCAAGATTGCTTAAGCTAGTCCGGGCATAAAAACCGCTACCAATTCTCCCGGTTGCAGAAGTTCCTCGTATTTGTACCTGATTGGCTCGAACTATGATATTGCCACTTTGACCTGCGCCAAAGGTAGACACAGAGATCACAGCTCCATTTTCAAGGGATAGTTGTTTAGCATCAATAATCACATCACCGCCAACTCCAGTTGAGCCACCAGTAGGATTAGAAAAAATACCCGTCAGACGCGATCCATTCGCTGAAAGACCCCCCAGTTGCACATCCCTCGCTTGCACCTTTAAAGCACCAGAATTCCCAGAACTATTAGTTCCCATACCAATGGATGCTCCATTTCGCAGCAGCAACCGATCTGTTGTAATTGTTAAATCGCCGCCTTTTCCCTGACCATTCGTCTGCACAAAAAAGCCGCTACCGATTCTACCATCGGCTGTTCTCCCAATCAGTTCCACCGTATCCAAAGCATTGATGGTGGCGCTTCTCCCCGGTTGAGATCCTTGTGTGAGGGATACGATGAGCGAACCTTGTTCTAGTTTCAGATTTCGGCTTTGTATCTGAAACGAACCTCCCTGTGCGCCGCTGCTATCTACTGAAGCAGCACCAGACAAGTTGATATTGCCTAATTCTGCAAGTTTTTGCTCATTGTTGAAGCTGATTTGTTCGCTGCTGACTTGCATTGGCAATAAGCCACGAGTAACTGACCAAAGTGCGATCGCTCCCGATTCAGCCTTTAAATTACCGCCCTCTAAGGCGATTTCTCCCCCGACTAAAGCTAAAGTTTTACCAGCTTGCACCGCTAGACCATCGGTTGTCGTATTCGGCTCTAGTCCGCCTGTCTGTCCGAACCTGAAATTGTGACCCGACCCTTGGACGCGAATTACTCCCGCATTTGACCCATTGAATTGTAAACCAATCGGAAGATTTATCGTTAGCAATGGGGAAGCGCTGGGATTGGTAGCGCTGAACTCAGTTCCATTGCTAAATTGAATGCTGTTAGCAGTCGAGGCGAGGAACGAACCACCTATATTGAGTTTGGCATTTTGACCAAAAATAATGCCATTGGGATTGAGTAGAAATAAACTAGCTTTACCGTTAGCTCGAATCAATCCATCAATATGAGAAAGATTGCTACCTGTAATGCGATTGAAGATATTTTGAGTGTCTAGGGCGTTGTTGAAGAAAGCTTCAGTGTTTATAGGAATGGAAAATTCTGTAAAGCTGTGAAATAGATTGCCGCCTACTTGCGTGCCGCCCTCAATGCGGATGGCGTTGCCTTCTGGGATAGCAATGGTATTATTTGGCAGCGTAGCATCCGGAATAATTTGTGCTAAGGTGCGACTAGAATTACTTACCCATAAAAGGAAAATCGTACCAGTAACCCAGAGGAAGCGACCAGGCTGGCTCACAGTTTTTAAACTCAAAGATAACGCTTGTCTACAGTATACGTGATGTGCAATTTTCCCTAGGGAAAATCTCACCCTAGGCTTCTAGGGAAAAGTTGATTGTAATAGAAGAAGAGGTCGGACGGATGGTTCCTATGGAATAGTTTATCATTGCCGTGTTTTCCTGCCTAGATGACCTGTTGAAAAAAGTCATTTGTGGTCAAAGAGTGCAAGAACGGGGATTTCGATAGAGATGTTTAAGTTGTGTTAATTAAATGATAAATAGCTCCAGAGAATAAATTGTTTGAATCAGTAAACAATAAACTGATGGTTAGCTCGTGCATAAATGTGGATTTCGCAGCTGTTAGAAAATGCGCTAGGGAGTAGTCATACCAGCGCATTGCGATTGAAGATGCCCAAATGCGTCATGGATGTAAGAGCCGTCGCCTGGGAGTCGATGGTTACATAATTACTCGTAGAAGCTTGTCATCAGCCCCAAGGCACCGCTGCTAAGGTTAGAGTACCCGCTGGCGCTGACAATTGTCCTGTACTAACAGACTAGACTGTGCCGCCGAGTAACCTGGCTGAGTTGCTGTGAACGTGAAGTCGAGATCCTAGGGCAACTCTTACGAAGTCGGGGAGCTGAAGCGCTGGCATCTCACAACTAAAATAGGATTGCTATATGGATGAGTCTGTTAACGAGCGATCGCCACCGCTGACTTGCCCTAAGATATTCTCAATAGACGGATTAGAGAGATTGGCAATTTGGTTCTGGCTAAGACCGAATTAGCTGAAACTGTGGAAGAGATTCGCCTTATCGCCTGAAAGAGTACCGCCAGTAGAGATAGCTAATTTGATGCATGGATGATTTTGTATGCTTTAACATGAGGAAAAATTTATTTTTCAGCCATGAATCTTGTGCCCGAAATTCCAAGATTACTTAGACAATCGGTTATCCTAGTTTAACCTTAATGTCAACCAAACTTTAGTTTTCTCAACATTTAAATTCACCATGAGCGCTAATCTGAAAGAATTTTTAGAAGCCTGCGAAAATTTAGGAACACTGCGTCTGATTGTTACCAGCAGTGCTGCTGTTTTGGAAGTACGCGGCCCAATTAGAAAGCTGTTTTATGCAGAATTACCCAAAGGTAAGTACGCTAATATGCACGCCGATATATTCGAGTTTCACCTAAATATGGATGCTATCAAGCAGGTAAAATTTGAAACAGGCGAATCAAAACGGGGTAACTTTACTACCTATGCAATTCGCTTCCTGGATGACAAAAATGAACCAGCATTGAGCGCATTTCTCCAGTGGGGCAAACCAGGAGAATACGAACCAGGGCAAGTAGAAGCATGGCAGTCTCTTCAGGAGAAATATGGAGAAGTTTGGGAACCAGCACCCATTGATTCGGTGTAGTCGAAAAAGCAAAATCCCGCCGAATTTTTTGCTGCGTTAGAACCGGGTAAATTGAGGATATTTCTGTGTGTAAAAGCAATCTAAATCTCCAAACAAACCCACGCCTACCGCGATCTTATGAGTCTTTTGGGATCAACCCGTTGCACTTTATCGCTATCGACTACAACTTTTGCCATGTGCCTGTGAGTAATGTTGGTAAGAGGATGTTTGAAAAGTTGCTGACAATACACCAACCCTTTGGAGATCCCCCTTGCATCCCCCGATAAATTGGGGGACTTTGAGGCTCTTGTTTCCCCCTTTTTAAGGGGGGCTAGGGGGGATCGGTTACTTCTCAAACATCCTCTAAGGGCGCATAGGGATGCGATGAGCGCCCATGAATCGAAGAACTCAGGCAAATGAGCAGTGTTGCAGCGATTGTAGAAGACTTGCAGTTATCGCGTCTCTACGGGATTTCAGGCGCAGGTGCATGGGTAGACGACTCCACAAGCAAGCTAGACAATTTCTCACTTAATCTAGCCCTAGTTCTCCCTTATCGAGAAGTCTGCACCTATATAAAATGAAAAACCGTGGGAGTTGGAGTTCCACGGCTTCTGAAGGAGTCTTATCTTAAAACAATCTTATTCGGCAGCAACTTGTAGAAAAGGGCTGGTAACAGTTTTTGTAACCGAATTGCCTTGGTGAGTGGAAGTCGCGGCTATACAGACGAAACCCGGATGGTGCGCGGGTTTTAATTTCATGAATCCGCAGCGGCGGACTTAGTTTGTTTAGCCGCGATTTCTAATTGCCAAGGCATGGCGTCCCCAGAATTCACATCCGTTCCACATACCGCTTCAACTCCCGCGCCATCCGCTTGATGCCTTGCTGCTCATCATCCCGAATGAAGGGCATAAATACACGAGTCAGCACCCCTGAGAACGTGTTGCGGTGGAAGTATTTAGTCCGTCCAAAGCCAATCTCTTGCAACTCAAAGACATACTCATTCTTAAAGCCAGGAATCGAGGAAACCCAAGCGAGACAAAGTCCAGACTGCACTCTAGTAATCAACGGCTGAAACTCAGTTTCCTCCTCACCCGGCACGCGCCGCACAGAGAGTAAAACCTCTTCCCCCTGCTTAAATGGCATCGTTGGATCGAGGTCAAATAAAAAAGTGTTCCACTTATACCACTTTTCTTTTTTCAACAGAACCTGCCAAACTTCCTGCTTAGGAGCATTAATTTCAATTTCGGTATAGAGACTCGCCATTATCGCGGCAGCTAATCCGGTAGTGTAACTGGGTACAATTGGAAACTTGCAGCTCCTTTAGGCTAGGAGCGTACAATTTTGGATTTTGGAGGAAAGGATTTTAGATTCCCAATCCAAAATCTATCATCTTAAATCTAAAATCTTTACTCAGCATGGTAAACCTAACACCCAACTCTAGCTTCAGTTTAACGATTCGCCTCCAGATTCCCAATCGCGCTGGGATGTTAGCAAGCGTCACCACAGCGATCGCTAGTGTCGGCGGTAATATGGGTCAAATTAGTTTAATCGAGCGGACTCGCAACATTGTGGTGCGAGAAATCACCGTCGATGCCGCCAGTACGGAACACGCCGAACAAATTGTCCAAGCCGTGAAAGCGTTGCCAGATGTCAAGGTGATTGATGTCTACGACTGCACCTTTAACTTGCACCGCAGCGGCAAAATCATGATGCAGAGTAAGATTCCGCTGAAAAATCAAGCCGATCTAGCAATGGCTTATACTCCCGGCGTTGGTCGTATTTGTATGGCGATCGCATCTGACCCCGAACAGGTTCACACTCTAACGATTAAACAAAACACGGTCGCTATTGTTACCGATGGCAGTGCCGTACTGGGATTGGGCAACTTGGGGGCAGCCGCATCGTTGCCAGTGATGGAAGGCAAAGCGATGTTATTTAAAGAATTTGCTGGGATTGATGCCTTTCCCATTTGCCTGGATACCCAAGACACGGATGAAATTATCCGCACGGTAAAAAATATTGCCCCAGTTTTCGGCGGCGTTAACCTGGAAGATATTGCCGCCCCCCGTTGTTTCGAGATTGAAGCGCGACTGCGGCAGGAACTCGATATTCCCGTGTTTCACGACGATCAACACGGCACCGCGATTGTTAGCCTTGCTGCCTTGATTAACGCCCTCAAGTTAGTGAAAAAATCCTTAGCGGATGTGCGAATTGTGATTAATGGGGCGGGTGCTGCTGGGGTAGCGATCGCTCGTTTGCTCAAGAAAGCCGGTGCAGAATCCATCTTGATGTGCGATTCCAAAGGTATTCTCTCCAGCCAACGCGCCGATTTAACCCCAGAAAAGCGAGAATTTGCCGTAGAAGCCAGCGGTAACTTGGCAGATGCTATGCAGACAGCCGATGTCTTTTTAGGCGTCAGTGCGCCCGGAGTGGTGACGCCGGAAATGGTGCGTTCGATGGCAAAAGATCCGATTGTATTTGCAATGGCGAATCCCATTCCGGAAATTCAGCCAGAATTAGTCACAGAAGATGTCGCCGTTATGGCAACCGGACGCAGCGATTACCCGAATCAAATTAACAACGTCCTCGCCTTCCCTGGCGTCTTTCGCGGGGCACTCGATTGTCGTGCGACTACTATTACGACCACGATGTATCTAGAAGCCGCTTACGCGATCGCTTCTTTAGTCAAACCCTCCGACCTCGACCGGGAACATATCATTCCCTCCGTGTTTGACCCGCGCGTAGTCAATGCCGTCGCCGGTGCCGTGCAAGCCGCCGCCCGTCAAGAGGGCATCGCCCGCCACTAAGCGAGCAAAGTAGCTGGTTCTAGGCGCAATCTATCGCGTCTGGAACCGGGAAGTGGGGAAGCTACCAATTATCAATTCCCCATTTTCATTCCTGAAATAGTTTGCTCTACAGATAGAGTTTCAATTTTCTAGATATTGGAAGAATAAGGGGGAATACTGCATTCTTGCTAGGGAATAATGAGCTTTAGTTTCTTTGACATCTTCTGGGTATTTCTGGCTCTCAGTTCGCTCTTGCCTGCCTTCCAACAACGTCGGTTGGCATTTCAGCGAGTCCAAGCTTTGCGGAATTTCGAGCGATCGCGCAATAGTCGAGTGATTTTGCTAATTCACCGGCAAGAATCGATTAGTTTCTTAGGAATTCCCATCTCGCGCTACATTACCATTGAAGATTCAGAACAGGTGCTGCGGGCAATTCGCCTCACGCCCCCCGACGTTCCCATCGATCTGATCTTGCATACCCCAGGTGGTTTGGTGCTGGCAACTGAGCAGATTGCCAGAGCATTGATTCGCCACCCTTCTAAAGTCACCGTCTTTGTACCTCACTACGCCATGAGCGGCGGCACCATGTTAGCTTTAGCATCTGATGAAATCGTCATGGATGCCAACGCCGTCTTGGGGCCAGTCGATCCCCAGTTGGGAAATATGGCAGCGGCGAGTATCCTCAAAGTCATCGAACAGAAGCCCATTAGCGAAATCGACGACAACACGATCATCATGGCAGACCTGTCGCGCAAAGCGATGGATCAGGTACAGCGGTTTGTCCGAACCCTCCTGAAAGACAATATTCCCCAACCGAAAATTGCTCCCGAAAACATCGAACGGATTGTGGAAGCTATCACTACGGGGCGAGTCACTCATGACTATCCGATCACGGTCGAGGAAGCCACGGAACTCGGTTTTCCGATTACAGTGGGGCTGCCAATGTCAATCTATAACCTGATGGATTTCTACCCGCAGCCCCAAGGCGGACGTCCTAGCGTGCAGTACATTCCCATGCCCTACGAACGTCCCCCAGCATTACCACCGACCCCTAAGGGCAGACCTTTACCAGAGAATGCTAAGTTTTAAGCTACCGTGAGATTTAAATTGCTGAGTAGTTGAGGCTGGTAATCGTCAGGAGTCAGTAATGCTTTGCTACTGACTCCTGACTACTAACTTCTGACTAATTATCCATTACCAACGCAGCGCGATCGCTATGCAATTTAGACCCACAGCTGCTTAAAAATTTTAGGACTTACACAAATATCACCACATCTGAGGGCAACCACAGGGGGATTGAACCCGAAAAAACCCTATGTGTATAAGCTTTGCGTAAGTCCTGAATTTATCAGCTTGACGGCGATGGACTGGGGCTGGGAGTCGGTGATGGACTGGGACTGGGACTGGGACTGGGACTCGGTGTCGGTCTTGGCGATGGACTGGGACTCGGTGTCGGTCTTGGCGATGGACTCACCTGTGGCGTTGGCGTGGGACTCGGTGTTGGGGTGGCGCGGGGTGTTGGCGTTGGTGTTGGCGCTAGTGTTGGTTCTGGCGCTGATTCTGGTGTTGGCGTTGACGCTGGCGCTTGCTCTTCAAGTCCCAGGATTCTTCTTGCCTCTTGGTCGAGTCTCTGACGTACTGGTAACGTAGCGATGCCAGTTACCGGCAAATTAAATTGTCTCTGAAACTGCCTGATGGCATCTTCAGTGCGCGGGCCATAAAACTGGTTGCGGGGAAGGGGCGGATTTGGCTTAACCACAAGATTCAAGTTTGCCTGAAGAATTTTGGTTATATTTGCGGCAAAATCCTGTGTCTTTGGCCCCGCTGTAGCATCAACAGGTGTTAGCTTATATCCCTGCTGAAACTCGCGGATAGCCCTTGTAGTGGCTTCATCCGTCAGAGTATCTCCAATCGTGACGTTATACCCAAAGCCGCGCAACAAGGAGCGAAATTCCCTTGGTGTGTAATCGCGGCTGCGTTCGGCTATAGCTACTTGGTAACTGACTAAGCTGGCGGTTATGGTGATCACCGCAGCCAAAGGCATTCCAAACCTACTCCACATAGCTCAATCTCCTCACTCACTCACTCACTGATTAAGCGCGATAGCGATTTGAACAGTTACAGTTTAAGCTGAATTGGGCATTCTATCGTTTATTTTTAGCAAGCGATCGCCACAACAGCCAATAGCGATCGCGTGGCGTGTGCTGCCGGGTTCGACCTTTCACCGTGCTGATATCCAATGGAATCCTTCTGTTTTTAAGGCAACATCAGCAATTGGCGAACAATCAGTGGTATCAAATCTGACTGAAGCTTCCGAGGGTCTGTCAAGCTGATAATTGGTAATTGAAGATTGTGATGGATGGTAGGTAGTAGGTAGTAGCTTTTTCCCCATTACCTTTTTCCCCATTACCTTTTTCCCCATTACCTTTTTTCCCATTACCTATTACCTCTTCTTCCTTTCCATGTCACCTCAAAAATTGGCAAAGACGCCCCAATCTCGTCGTAACTTGTGGTTTGAACGTGTAATGGCACTTTTGGCGGTGGCTAACTTAGGCTTGGTGCTGTTCGACTTAAGTTACGTTCCTCTGCGCGATTTCTACCTGCGGGAATTTCGCAGCCTTACTCGAATCTATGACCCAATCAAAGGCATTGAACCCCATCGAGAAACACAGCAGTATCTGGATACAGTAGAAAAACTCAAAGCACAGCTGCAACAGACAGAAGGATTGCAGTCGCCAGAAGTAGCAACCTTGTTGGAGGAACTGCGCCAACGAAGTGTGGAAATGATTGATACGAATCCGTTTGCAGAGGCGAATAAGACGGGGACTCTGGAAAAAATCAAAAATCGGATGCGTCAGCACATTGGCAAGGATTCTGCTAAACAATCTTTCAGCACCTTTTGGAGTCTGCCTTATTTATCCCAAGCTGGCGTAGAAAAAGAAATTACCTTTTATAACCAAGAAATTCAGCCTTTGATCGCAAGGAATTATTTTCGCCCAGTTGGGGAAACAGGTAATTTCGTTGACTACTTCTGGAAAATTGACCTCTGGTTTATCATTCCCTTCGGCATTGAGTTTTTGCTTCGTACCTACTATATTCATCGGCGTCACAATAGTCTCACTTGGCTCGAAGCAATGATGTGGCGCTGGTATGATATCTTCCTGCTGCTACCTTTTTGGCGGTGGCTGCGCGTCATTCCAGTTGTGATGCGCCTGCACCAAGCAAAATTATTAAACTTGGAACCAATACGGATGCAAATTAACCGAGGATTTGCGGCAAACTTTGCGGAAGAATTGGCAGAAGTCATCGTGATCCGGGTAATTAACCAGCTGCAAGGGTCGATTCGCTCTGGAGAACTGACTCGGTGGTTATCAGGACGGGAGACTCGTCCTTACGTTGACATCAACAATGTTAATGAAGTGGAAGCGATCGCTACCCTATTGATGAAAGTAACCGTCAATCAAGTGTTACCAAAAATTCAGCCGGATTTAGAAGCAATTCTACAGCACAACATTGAAAAAATCCTCAGCCAATCCCCCCTCTATCGGGGACTCCAGCAAGTACCTGGAATGGGTACCATCCCCACGCAGATGACTGAAAAACTGGTAAAAGAAATCTCACTTGCAGCCTACAACACCCTCACCGCCTCTCTGGAAGACGATCCGGTTGGCGCAGAACTTTCCAAACAGCTGATGGAACACTTCACTGAAGCCTTAGGATCGGAGGTGCAAAGACAGCAGACCGTTCAAAAAATTCAATCTTTACTTTTAGATATGTTGGAGGAAATCAAACTCAACTACGTCCAGCGCTTGTCCGAGCAAGATTTGGAGCAAGTGTTAGAAGAAACAAGAGCGATCCGTCAAATTGTCAAGCACTAACCAGATAGTTTCTCCGACAGCGATCGCGCCGCCACCCAGAATAAAAATTGTGCTTCTACTGAGTCTTCAGTCCGCGCTTACACGCGCCTACGCTAACAATCTTCAGTCCTATTTTCCTAGACCTTCAAGTACCAATGCTCGGTGCCAATCTCTTTTCTTGCCAGTTCCCTCAGCGCTCTGTTGACGACTCGCCACTCGCATACCGCTTGAGTTAAACTCAAAGTTAGGAAGGCGAATCCATCAGGATTCGTCCAGAAACTTCTTGGAATATAGTGTTCGCAGGAAGTGGGGCAGCACCCACTTTTTTTATTGGAGTTTTCCAATGACTCATCCCCTGATTCCACAAATTATTGATTTAGCAGCGCCGGTGGCAGAAGCCTTGGGCTTGGAAGTAGTCGGGGCGGTTTTTCACACCAACCAACGCCCACCCGTGCTGCGCGTGGACATCCGGAATTGCAACGCTGACACAGGGCTGGATGAGTGCGAACGAATGAGTCGGGCATTGGAGGCTGCTTTGGATGCGGCGGATTTCATTCCTGATGCCTATGTCCTAGAAATTTCTAGTCCCGGTATTGCGCGCCAGTTGACGACAGATCGGGAATTCATCTCCTTCAAGGGATTTCCTGTAATTGTCACAACATCCGAACCCTACGAAGGGCAGCAAGAGTGGACGGGGCAACTGATTCGTCGGGATGAAGATGGTGTTTACCTCAACCAAAAGGGTCGAGCGATCGCCATTCCCCGCCAAATGGTGAGCCGAGTGCAGCTGGATGAAAAACGGTAATTGAGCTAAGAGCTTAGTAGTCAGCCGTCAGTGGTCCGGTGAGGAAGTTGCCTCTTGACCACTGACCTATTACCAATTACCAGTTACCAATTACCAATAGCAATTAGCGAGGTTTTTTTTATGTCAATGGTTAGTCTACGCGGACTTAAAGAGCTAATCGATAAAATTAGTGTAGAGCGCAATTTACCCAAAAGTGCCGTTCAAGCAGCCCTACGAGAAGCTTTATTGAAAGGATACGAGCGATATCGTCGCACCCAAAACCTCGACAAGCATCATTTTGATGAAGATTACTTTCAAAACTTTGAAGTCGAACTCGACCTAGAACAAGAAGGAGAAGAAGGCTT
Source organism: Coleofasciculus sp. H7-1 (assembly GCF_057473865.1). Taxonomy (NCBI): domain Bacteria; kingdom Bacillati; phylum Cyanobacteriota; class Cyanophyceae; order Coleofasciculales; family Coleofasciculaceae; genus Coleofasciculus; species Coleofasciculus sp. H7-1. Next base: position 12,561 of record NZ_JBYCCT010000061.1, on the reverse strand, counting down.
CCGCGTCTTAGCGACCAAGACCATCGTTGAAAAGGTGAGTAGTGGCGACCATGAAATCGGTCTAGAAGAAGTGCAGAAAGTCGCTCCTGAGGCGGCTGTTGGCGACACAGTGGTTTTAGATGTGACCCCCGATCAAACCGAGTTCGGTCGTATGGCAGCAATTCAGACCAAGCAAGTGCTATCGCAAAAACTGCGAGATCAGCAGCGCAAAATCGTCGCTGAAGAGTTCCAAGAACTGGAAGGAACCGTTTTGCAGGCGCGGGTACTGAGATTTGAGCGGCAATCCGTGATTCTAGCTGTCAGTAGTGGGTTTAGTCAGCCAGAAGTAGAAGCTGACTTACCGAAACGGGAACAGCTACCCAACGACAATTACCGTGCCAATGCGACCTTCAAGGTATTTCTCAAAAAAGTGCGCGAAGGCCCAGCGCGGGGACCACAGTTGCTGGTTTCTAGAGCTGCCGCCGGTTTAGTCGTTTATCTATTTGCCAACGAAGTCCCAGAGATTGAGGATGAAGTGGTGCGGATTGTGGCAGTGGCGCGGGAAGCGAATCCCCCTTCTCGTCACGTTGGTCCGCGAACTAAAATCGCCGTCGATACCCTGGAGCGCGATGTAGACCCCGTGGGAGCCTGTATTGGTGCGAGAGGATCGCGGATTCAAGTGGTGGTGAATGAATTACGCGGCGAAAAAATTGATGTAATTCGTTGGTCGCCCGACCCATCTACTTATATTTCCAATGCTCTGTCGCCCGCACGAGTGGATGAGGTGCGTCTGATTAACCCAGATGCTCGTCAGGCTCATGTTTTGGTCGCGGAGGATCAATTGAGTTTGGCAATTGGTAAAGAAGGTCAGAATGTCCGTCTAGCAGCCCGCCTGACTGGTTGGAAAATTGATATTAAAGATATTGCCAAGTACGATTACGAAGCGGAAGCTCGGAATATGGCAGCTCTAGCAGCCGCTCGGCAAGCCCAAGAGGAAGCTGAGTATGAAGAAGCAGACGATGAGCCTGAAGAACTGGAAAGACCAGCAACAGTGCCTAGCTGGCAGCAGAACGGTGACGATTTTGATGATGTAGATGAAGTAGATGAGGTGGAAACCACGGAAGTTTAGATTTGAGATGAAATTTTCCATCCAAAATCTAAACTCCCAAATACTTGAGATGGAACCAAACTACCGACGTTGTGTGAGTTGCCGCCTAGTCGCGCCAAAATCGGCGTTTTGGCGAATTGTCAGAGTCTATCCGTCCCAGCAGTTACAATTAGATTGGGGGATGGGGCGATCTGCCTATCTTTGTCCCCAAGAAAGTTGTCTGGTAGCGGCTCAAAAAAAAAATAGGCTGGGCAGAGCGCTCAAAGTACCTGTCCCAGAAGCACTGTACCAAACCCTGTGGCAGCGCTTAGCTACTAAACTTGAAGGCTGCGATCGCTCCTTGCCAAGAAGCGAATCCAGCCCTCAAGAACCTTGCCTACCATCCGCATCAGACCTAAAACAGCCGCCCGAATGAGATATTGTAGGAAAGAAGTCCAAAAAAAGTGACGTGCCCCAAATTGTAAAGATTTGTGCGAAATTAGAAATACAAGTGTTTCACTATCCTTAGGGATAGTTCAGTTAACTTGGTGATAAACAGACTTCCCATAAGTAGCTTGGATATCATTAGTAGAAGTATAGGCAGCAAGTTAAAGCTTCACACCCATTAGGCAGTAAGCAAATGATCAACAAGTTGTCGTTCAAGCAGATGGTTATGGTGTAAAAACTGGTAGGATTCGAGGGGAAAGACTGGATGAACAACGGCAAAGTAAGAATTTACGAGTTATCGCGGGAATTGGATTTGGATAATAAGGATATTCTAGGAATTTGTGAGCGGCTCAATATTGCAGTCAAGAGCCACAGCAGCACAATAACTGAATCGGAGGCGGAAAGTATTCGCTCGGCGGCAGAAAAACAGGCAGCAGCCCGACCCGCTTCACGTGCGCGGGCTCCAATCGATCAGCGTAAAACAGCACCGCTAGCCGCTCAATCGGTGCGACCCAGGCTAGAAAACAAGCCGCAAATTTTGGAGATTCGTCAGCATAAGTCTGGTTCTGGTTCTAACGCACAACAGCCGGGAGAACAGGTGGCGATTCCTCCCCAACCACCAGTAAGACAGCAGACGCCATCACCCATGAAGCCGACAAGCCTGAATAAACCAGTGCGTCCTAACCAGCGGGATACTACTCCTGTAGTAGAAGTAGAAGTAGAAGTAGAAGTAGAAGTAGAAGTAGAAGTAGAAGAAAAACTACAGGTAGACCCGGTAGAGGCTCCTCATAACCCAGCGCCGAAAGCTGTTGAACCAGCCCCCCATCTCGTTGAACCTCCCATGCGACAAGCAGGGGAGCGTCCTGGGCCAAGTAATGTGGATCGGCCTGTATTAAAACGTGCCAAGGTAGAAACAGGCATTAGCTCGCCAGTCGCGATACCCCAAAAAGTAGGACCAGCGAGCGGGGCACCCGAAAGAAATAACGCATCGGCTCCTCCCGCCCCTGTCAGATCGGAGCGACCTGCCCCCCCTGCCCCACCACGAGTTCCAGAACTGCACTCGCCGCCCCAAAGACCGGTGCGACCTTCCGTGCCAGTTGGCAGACGCCCAGGCGGTGTCGGTGACACGCAACTAGAAGCAGGTTCCAGTCGCTCGAAGCTACTACGGGACGAAAACGATGAAGGTTTGGGAACGCCCGATACCCTCGGAGAAGAGGCAAGAAAACCGAATCCCCCCCGTCTCGTCGGTCCCAACAAGCGAAAACCTGAGTGGGAGGATAGTGAGGAAGAAGAAAACCCAGATAAAGCAGGCAAGGCAGGTGCTAAAGCTAAACGTCGGGTTCAACCCCTCATTGATGACGACGAAGACTTTGAAACGGATTTAGAGGAATTGCCAGCAGCATTACAGGTGAGTCTATCCGTGGCTCGTCCTCCCAAGCAGCAAAAGGCTCGTCCACCCAGCCCAGTCGTGGTGGCAGCGGAAAGAGAGAAGCGGAAGCCTCAAATGCAGCGCGGCGATGGGCAAAGCAACGATCGCGATCGCCGTCGCGAACCTGCTGCTAAGGCAGAACGTCCCGAAAATCTGGTGTTAACGGGCAGTATGACCGTTCAAGAACTCGCGACAGCCCTAGCAGTCCAGGAAACAGAGATTATCAAAACTCTGTTCTTTAAAGGCTTTGCGATCAATATCACCCAAACCCTAGATATCCCAACCATCACAATGGTGGCCAAAGAACTGGGCGTGGAAGTGGAGACGCAAGAAGAACAAGCCGCTGCTACAAAAGTAACGATAATGGTGACCGACGAAGACGTGGATCACCTGCAACGTCGTCCGCCAGTCGTAACGATTATGGGTCACGTAGACCACGGGAAAACAACTCTGCTTGATTCCATCCGCAAAACCAAAGTAGCGCAGGGAGAAGCCGGGGGAATTACCCAGCACATCGGTGCCTACCATGTGGATGTGGAATATGAAGGAAAAACTCAGCAAGTTGTGTTCCTAGACACCCCTGGTCACGAAGCCTTCACAGCAATGCGGGCGAGGGGAACACGAGTCACCGACATCGCCGTTCTGGTGGTTGCTGCCGATGATGGTGTCCAACCCCAGACAATTGAAGCAATCAGCCACGCGAAAGCAGCTGAGGTGCCAATTGTCGTGGCGATCAACAAAGTTGATAAACCGGATGCCCAGCAAGACCGCGTGAAGCAGGAATTAATCCAGTACGGTCTGCAACCCGAAGAATGGGGCGGCGATACCATAATGGTTCCCGTGAGCGCCATCAAAGGGGAAAACTTGGATACCCTGCTGGAAATGATTTTGATCCAGGCGGAAGTTTTAGAACTATCTGCTAACCCAGACCGCGCCGCTAAGGGTACGGTGATTGAAGCAAATCTGGATAAGTCGAGAGGCCCAGTTGCTACCTTGCTGGTGCAGAATGGTACGTTGCGAGTAGGTGATGTCCTGGTAGTTGGCTCAGTATTGGGCAAAGTCCGGGCGATGATCGATGACCGGGGAGATAGAGTTACTGCGGCGGCACCATCGTTCGCGGTGGAAGTGCTGGGCTTGAGCGATGTCCCAGCGGCTGGCGATGAGTTCGAGGTCTACCCGAACGAAAAAGAAGGTCGCGCGATCGCTAGTGCCAGAGCCGATGAGCAACGCCAATCACGCCTGCAACAGGTGATGGCATCCCGCCGAGTCACTTTGAATTCCCTCTCAGCTCAAGCTCAAGAAGGCGATCTCAAAGAACTCAACTTGGTTCTGAAGGCAGACGTTCAAGGTTCCGTAGAAGCTCTTCTGGGTGCCCTCGGACAGCTGCCACAAAATGAGGTACAAGTTCGGGTGCTGTTAGCGGCTCCTGGCGAAGTCACCGAGACAGACGTTGACTTAGCCGCCGCGAGTGGTGCTGTAATTGTTGGATTTAATACCACCCTTGCCAGCGGTGCCCGACAAGCAGCGGATCAAGCAGGGGTCGATGTGCGCGAATACAACATCATCTACAAACTGCTAGATGATATTCAAGGCGCAATGGAAGGTCTCTTGGAACCAGAGCAGGTGGAAGAACCTCTGGGGCAAGTGGAAGTCCGGGCTGTCTTCCCAGTCGGTCGTGGCTCCGTCGCCGGTTGCTATGTGCTGTCGGGTAAAGTGGTTCGCAATTGCCGAGTGCGGGTGCGCCGCAACAGTCAGGTAGTTCATGATGGCGTCTTAGATTCCCTCAAGCGGATGAAAGAAGATGCCAAGGAAGTCAATGCCGGATACGAATGCGGCATCGGCGTCGATCGTTTCAATGCCTGGGTAGAAGGCGACATCATCGAAGCCTACCAAATGGTAAGCAAGCGCCGGACTCTATCGCCAAATTAGTGCTGAGTGCTAAGGACTGAGGACTGAGAGAAGAAAAGTGAATCTCTTCCGACTTCATGCTCAGTCCTTTTAACTCAGTCCGCGCTGTCACGACACTTCGCCTTCAGTCCTCAGTCTGAGAGTCCTCTACAATGCGCTCTTTTTGGTTGGAACCGTTCTTGTGGATTCATCTTGCCGGTCTGGCGACAGTTCCCATTTGGCTGGAACTCTGCTGGCTGGGTCTGGCAGTTGGCGATCCCGTGTTTCCGGTGTGGTTGGAGATATTTTTGGTTGCCACTGTAGGCATTGCACCCGTGCTATGGATGCAGTTGAGCCGTCCTTTCAACATCTTCAGCATCCTGGCAGTGGCATTGAAGCCAAGTCAACTGACGCTTAACCAGCGACGCCTGTTGTCACAGTTCAAGTCACCCGCGAACCAATTAGTAGCCGTTCTGGCAGCTGGTTTCATGCTGTGGGTGTTGTGGCTAATCTATCAGGCAGCACCGCTAGCGGCGACTGTTACACCGCTTCCCCCAGAGTGGCGGTTCGCTGGACTGCTAATAGCGGCGCTGGCATTTCTGGCAAGCAATTTGTTCTTGCAGATACCGCTGAGCGTGGCGCGAGTCCTCCTCACTAACGAAGCAGCATTTTCTGCTACACAACCCTGTTCAGCAGAACAAATTCCGCAACAATTTACAATTCCGGGAGTACAGGTGAATCAAATCTTACCGCCGGAAATTTCAGAGACATCTGCTATATCGCCCAACCCACTAGAACCAATAAATGCCGCAATAGAAGCGCCAGCGTCCTCCGACTAATCTAAAAAAGAGATTTTTCTTCAAGGTTCCTGGTTTTTCTGCACATCGGTGTCTAACGTTAAAAGCTTTCAGCAACTGGCGTAACCCAAAAAATTTGGCTCTTCCGTAGTTGGTATGCTAAATTTATAGTCAAGAAGCGCCACAAGCTATACTAGCCATGAATTTAAGCCAATTTAGCGTTTATTAAATAGAAAATACAGTCCAAAATCGTTATACCTTGCTAGGTAAGCCTTTCAAGTTTTGGAATCAACTTTTTAGCATACCAAGTAATGAAGAGCCAAAAATTTTGGCGGATTGACCTAGAGATGTTACTGACAGCACAAATCCCCCCAACCTAACTGAGTTATCCTAAGAATAGACATAGAAATTTGTTAAATAGTCATCAGCGGGCAGTCAATTTTAAAGATTAGATTTAGAGATTAGATTTTAGAGTGGGTTGTAAATCCACAATCTAAAATCAAAATCTAAAATAGAATTGCTGAAGGCTGATAGCTGAAAGCTCCTTGTTCCCTTATTTAAGGTGCATATGGTCAGGTTTCCTGCTTCATCAACCAGCCAATTCTCCGGCAATACCAAAATCTGGGAAAGCCTCAAACAAGCGATCGCATCCAGTTCTGGGTTTCAGCGCTGGGAGATAGAACACCCGTTGGATGACGACCGCCTTCAGGAGTTCAACCTTGATTATCGGGTTCGCCGATATCTGCGCGAAACTCTAGAAACCCTTGCTTATTAGTCATTAGTCATTAGTCAGTAGCAAGGGACTAATGACTAATGACAACTCACTACTGACCAATTTTGATTAAATCACCTAGATTGGGCAAGCCCTGTCCCAGTCGCTTGAGTTTGCCATAAACCTCGGCAAGGCGATCGCCCTCCACATGAACTTCTGAGGTCGGGTAATTTTGTAAGAGTTCAATCAGGGTAATCTGATTGTCTGGAAGCGCCGAAGTCATCACCGCTCCCCGTAAGGACTGAATGTTTGCGCCATTGCCGGGAGTATGAACCACGTCACTGACTTGATTCAAGAGGATTTCCCCAATCTGGCTATTTAGCACCCGATCTAAAATCCGGGCATTCACCTTAACTTCTTGCGTCAGGGTTTTTCGCAAATCCTCAGGTTTTCTTCCTGCTAGAGCCAGATAAGCACGCAGCGCGGGTGAAAGTTTACCCGTTTCTGAAAAAGTTGTGAGTTCGGGAACAGATACCGATTCCCGTAGAAAGCGGTATTTCAGCACTACCGAGTTAGCAGCATCCGCAGGAGAGGCGCTGAGCAAAACACCCGCAGCAGCGAAGAAACAAAATACGAAAGGTAGCGATCGCAGCAGTAGAGAGCGCATAAGGAACCTGAAAACAGCTTTGAAATAGCACAACTGTGCTTATTCTACTTTGACGATACTGAATGCCAATGGGTTGCATCCTCCTGCTCAAGGAACAACTGCTTTTGAATCATCCCTCTGGCCTGAATTAGCATCAGCTAACGCGCTTAGATTTATAAAACCAAAGCCCTCAGAACATTTCAGGCTTTACATCGCCTGAAATTTTTTTAGAATGGGCAAGTTGCCACGTTGGGAACTGATAATATTCGCAACTTGTCATCAAACGTAATTGTGAATATTAATATTGGCGACGCGAGTGCATACACTAAGTATGTATAGCTTCCAGCGTAAAAAAATATCCCAATTAGTTAGTCTCTAAGTTGCTAAATCGTACAGTTAATAATGCACATCAAAAGCAGCAAACGTATGACACCTCAGGGTTTTTCCGCTCGTTCCTTCCATTTTTCTAGCATCCGTTCCGCCAAACGCCTCGCTGGTGTCGTACCCGTCCGGGCGTCCCTGCTAAGCGCTTTGTTGCTTTGGTCTGGAGGGGTCATGGCACTTCCTGCGGCTGCCCTTTTCGAGCCATCAACGCAGATAGCTCAACTTCCTGCAAGCGCGAAACTTGTCTACGTCAACCAATCCACGGGCAACGATACTGCCAGTGCTGGCACCAGTGAAACCACACCCTATCGCACTATCACCTACGCCCTCCAGCAAGCCAACTCTGGCACAGTAGTACAATTAGCTCCTGGTTCCTACACGGTTGACACGGGTGAAGTTTTCCCCCTCCTTGTCAAACAGGGCGTCATTCTGCGCGGCGACGAGCAAAGCAAAGGACAGACCGTAGCGATTATTGGCGGAGGCGGCTATGTTAGTCCCACCTTTTCCGGTCAGAACATTGCAATTCGGGCAGAGAAAGACAGTGAAATCAGAGGACTGACCATCACCAACCCGAATCGTCGCGGAACTGGACTGTGGATTGAATCTACCAATGCAACGGTTAGTAACAACACCTTTTCGAGCAACGACCGGGAAGGAGTTTTCGTCACCGGGACAGCTACCCCCAAAATTGAAAGCAACGTCTTTACCAAAAATAAGGGGAATGGCATTTCAGTCGCCAAGACAGCTCAAGGAGAAGTCCGCAACAATCTGTTTCAAGAGACGGGTAATGGGATTGTCTTGACTGAGACGGCATCGCCTTTGATCGCAGACAACCGCATTGTCCAAAACATTGATGGAGTCGTTGCCTCCAACTCCTCTGCCCCAGTACTGCGTAACAATATTATTGAGGCAAACACGCGCTATGGAGTCGTGGCAAGCGGGGATGCTCAACCCAATCTAGGGACTCAAGAAAATCCTGGGCAAAATCGGATTCGCAACAATGTTCGTTTCGATGTTGCCAACCTAACCCGCACGAATACTATCATCGCGGTCGGCAACGATATTGATTCTAAGAAAATTTCCGGGCGCGTGGATTTTGTGGCGGCGTCGGTACCTAGCGGCGGTTTTGCCGATGTTCAAGGGAACTGGGCGCAAGCGTATATCGAAGCTTTGGTTGCTAAAGATGTGATTGCCGGTTTCCCTGATGGCACTTTCCGCCCCAACGAACCTGTCACTCGCGCTCAGTTTGCGGCTATTATCAACAAAGCTTTTACACCAGCAGCAACACAATCTGGTATCAATTTTGTAGATGTCAAAAGCAATTATTGGGCTTATCAAGCCATCCAAACAGCTTATCGGGGAGGCTTTTTGTCTGGGTATCCGGGTCAGGTATTTCGCCCGGAACAGCGCATCCCCAGATTGCAAGTTTTAGTTTCCTTGGCAAGTGGTTTGAAATTGCGTTCGGACAATACTGGTGTGCTGTCTGTTTACAATGATGCCACCCAGATTCCTAGCTGGGCAAGTACAGCGATCGCAGGGGCAACTCAGAAACAACTGGTGGTGAATTATCCGACGCTGACTCAGCTCAATCCCAGCCGTGACGCCACTAGGGCTGAAGTCGCCGCTTTTGTCTACCAGGCGCTAGTGAATGCTGGTCGTGCTGAGGCGATTCCTTCACCTTATCTAGTCCAGGCTCCATAATCGCGGCTCAACGTGAGATGTATAGCGTTCCAACTACTGGATGCTGGCGCTCTATAAGTCGTATAATAGAGGTTAGCTTTCAGCACTCTGCTGATGGTTAACCTCGAAATGCGGGTATAGTTCAGTGGTAGAACGTCACCTTCCCAAGGTGAATGTCGTCGGTTCGAGTCCGATTACCCGCTTTTATAAACAGTGACTAATTAAATGTCATCGTTGACAGATTAATGTCGCTTTGACAAATTAGTGATGTCATTAAGGCTAAATCATCCAATTTGCCGAAAGTATTCGCAGTGGATTGGGCAGTTGAGGCAGCGGCATTTTTAGAAGGCTAGTTGGAATATCGAAAAAAACGCCAATTGGGATTCAAGTTTTCTGGCGCGGTTGGCTGAAATTGGAATCCCTATGTGAAGGTTGGCAACTTGCTACAGAGACTTAGCGCGAAAAGTCAGAGTAGAGGCTAGCGATCGCGCACAATAAAAAAGCTTCTGTCCACTCTACAACTGCCCCGTAGGTATCGCCGGTATGCCCGCCTAGCTGGCGGTGAAACCAGGCTCCTGTTAAAAGCGCGATCGCGCATCCTGCGGCTGCTGTTCCCACCGCTGCCAGCCACCGACTCGGTGACACAACGATCTGTAATCCCAACAGGGCAAATAGCAACAGCAATCCCAGCAGGATGTCTTGAGGCGTCCGAATCGATTCTTTGTGGAAGGCACCTTTACCCTCCGCTTTGAGGTAAGGATAGCAAGCGATCGCCACCACTTGTCCCCACCGCCCCCATCCCGCCGATACCATTAGTGCCAGCCACCGATAAGATTCTAAGTCAGTCAGGGCAGATGTTTTTAATAGCAGCAGCGCGATCGCTGCCATCGCTCCAAAGGCACCCGTGACGCTATCTGCCATCACCTCTAGACGCCGCTGTCGTTCGCGTAGCTTGTCCGCAGAAAAATCCTGCACTGCCAGTCCATCTGCTGTATCCATTGCCCCATCCAGATGCAGACCCCCGGTGAGGGCAATCCAAGCAACAACCACCATTGCAGAACGAGTCAGCATCGGGACACCCAGCAGTTGGAAACAAGTATCCAAAAGAGCGAGTAACCCCCCAATCAATAAACCCACCAAAGGTGCCCAACGAGCAATGCCCCGGAATTCTAATGCCCATCCAGATGGAATAGGGATACAGGTGTAAAAGGCGATCGCGCCCAGAAATGCTTGCCAAAATGAGAAAATTTGCACAACCAACAAACTTAATGACTTTTCGATCGCAGATTCAGCAGATTAGCGTATGAACAGGGGAGAAATGTTGGGCTAAGATTGTCTCGTAGCAGTTCCGATTGCCAAAGGCGTAAGCCATTAGGTTATGAAAGCTACCTGCTTCCCTAAGTAGTGTATATTGCATTTATTCTGTTGCATCTACGCAGCGACCAGGCAAGATCGGGCTTGTTTGAACCAGAGGCTGTTTCCATGACTTATGACCAATCTCCGCCCCGCTTACCGGCTCCATGTATTATTGACAGCGGCATAATCCTTAATAAACAAGATATGCGGCGACTGCTGACCGATCTAGGTCGCGTTCGCTACATCCACACCCTCGATGGCAAAGTGCAGAGCGAGGGCGAAGGATGCGTGCTGGAGGTATTTGCCGAGCCACAGCGGTCTACAATGATTGCTAACCAGGCAATCTATCTCAACGTCCATAGTTTTGATTATCTGCAACTGCACCAGTCGAGCGAACAGGAATCTTATTTTGACTTAATTCAAGATCATCGTCAGTTACGTTTGATACCGCTTTCTAGTCCACTCCAAGAGCAAAGCACGCCGATCATTAATGCCGCCGCTTTAGAAGCGATGGTGACACAAGTTCTGTCTGCTAAGTGGGATGTCCAACTTGACGACGACGATTGCTTATTCTAAGTAGTAGTTGTTAGGAAGTCGTTAGTCATCAGTCATTAGTCAATAAAAATCGGCTAATCACCTAAAAACTAAGGGCTAAAGACTGTTGTTAGTGAGACTCGCAGCTAAAGTAAGTGGGATTTTCGTTTCAATGTCAGGCGCGTTGTCGCCATACGCAGGCACGAGCCGGGACTTTTTTGACACCGCATGGCTTAGTGGAAACACCTAAGTTTATGCCGGTAGGGACGCTGGCGACTGTCAAATCTCTGACAATCGATCAGCTGGAGGCAACGGGTGCCCAAATGGTTCTGGCGAATACCTTTCACCTCCACTTGCAACCTGGAGAAGCGATTGTGGCGGGTGCGGGTGGGCTGCACCGCTTTATGGGCTGGAAGAAGCCGATGCTGACAGATTCTGGGGGCTTCCAGGTATTCAGCTTGAGCGAGTTGCGGAAAATTACTGAAGACGGTGTAACATTTCGCTCTCCCCGCGATGGGCGGATGCTTCATCTGACGCCAGAGCGGTCAATCCAAATTCAGAACGAACTGGGAGCGGATGTCATCATGGCATTTGATGAGTGCCCGCCCTACCCAGCGGAGCGATCGGAAGTCGTGGCGGCAACAGAGCGGACTTATCGGTGGCTGGAGCGGTGTATAAATGCTCACCAACGTCCGGACGAGCAAGTTTTGTTTGGGATTGTTCAGGGTGGGGTTTATCTGGATTTGCGAGTTGCGGCTGCTGAGTCATTAGCGGGGTTAAATTTGCCAGGATACGCGATTGGCGGTGTCAGTGTGGGAGAACCGCCGGAACTGATTCACCAGATTGTGCGGGCGACTGCGCCAGTGTTACCTGCCGAAAAGCCTCGTTACCTGATGGGTGTAGGCACTTATCGAGAAATGGCACAAGCGATCGCATCCGGTATCGATTTATTTGACTGTGTGATTCCCACCCGCTGGGCGCGTCACGGGACTGTGATGGTACAGGGAGAACGCTGGAATCTAAAAAACGCGCAGTACAGAGAAGATTTCACTCCCCTTGATGCTAGTTGTCCTTGCTACACCTGCCAGAACTTCAGCCGCGCTTACTTGTGTCATTTAGTGCGATCGCGGGAAATCCTCGGTTACACTTTACTCTCGATTCACAACGTTACTGAATTGATTCGCTTCACGCAACGAATTCGGGAGGCAATTTTAGGCGATCGCTTTGTTACGGAATTTGGTCACTGGCTGGACGTTTGAGGACTTTCCGACTCTCCGAAAGACGGAATCTTTCTATCGTTGTCTGCATTTTTTGGGTTAAAGTGCGATCGCGTTTTTCAAAATTTAGTTTTGGTATGTCTGAAACAGTCATGTTTAGCCAGTTTCCGGCAGAACTTATTGTTCCGCCGAGAGGGCTTGAATGGCTGTTTAATTATTTACCTATCATTGACATCCTCCCCGACCTAAAAGGTACGGGGATTCCAAGAATCACTTCTTAGACTTTTCTGCTTCAATGCAACTGCCATCAGACTTATGCCTATCCGGTCTTACGTTCGCTCCACAGACTTTCACCGCAAGCCCTGCGGCGAGTATGTTATGTGCGGCATTCACATCCCGGTCATGG
>NZ_JBYCCT010000060.1:0-5528 GCF_057473865.1 Coleofasciculus sp. H7-1 | reverse complement strand
CTACGTACAGGCGGTTGTCGGTTGATGTTACCCAATCGCAGAACCGTTGCCATACGTTGGCGCTTTCGCGTCTTTGTAAGGTTGTGGTCATGTTTTTATGAGTGCTTGTTTGAATTTTCTAGGTTCGAGGTAGTGTTTTCTCTACCTTGTTATCAAGATTAACCCATCTATTGAGTTTTGTAAAGCTTTTTCAACAAAAATTTTTTCGGCTTCCTGATTCAGCCTGGAGGCCATTTCATCTGGCGTCCGCCCAAAATGTGCAAATGTAGATGGGGTACGGTTTGCCCCCCATCGGAGCCGCTGTTGATGACAACGCGGTAGCCGTTGCTGAGTCCGGCTTTTTCTGCAACATTCTTAACAATCAGCAACAAGTGACCCATGAGGTCGCGATCCTGAGAATCGGCATCGGCAAGCTGGCGAATCGGCTGCTTGGGAATCACGAGGATGTGAACTGGGGCTTGGGGTTGAATATCTTTAAAGGCAAGTGCCAGGTCATCCTCATACACAATGTCAGCGGGGATTTCGCGGCGGATAATCTTGCTGAAGATGGTTTCTGTCGTTTCACTCATATTGCTTGGTTATTTCGGTGATTAGGTGGGAAGTACAGCCATTTTAAGCCCCGACGATAAAGCTAAGGGCGATCGCGGGAACTCTAATAAAAGATTCTGTTGGTTGGCTTCTCATATAACTTGTTACAAACCTGTTTTCTGAATGAAAACGGGTTTGGACTACGGCGAACACCAACAGCATCATCAAACAAGATTGGGAGAGATTGCAATGCTGGCTAGGGTTTGGAGTGCATCTATCGTCGGTATCGATGCTGTGAAGGTGGGGGTTGAAGTCGATGTATCGGGAGGACTGCCGGGAATTGTGCTGGTGGGGTTGCCAGATACAGCGGTTCAGGAATCAAAGGAACGGGTGAAGGCGGCGCTGAAGAATGCTGGTTATGCCTTTCCGATGAAAAAAATTGTGATAAATCTGACACCGGCGGATTTACGAAAGGAAGGTCCCAGCTTTGATTTGCCCATCAGTGTGGGCATCATGGCGGCGTCTGAACAGGTGAGTGCCCAGTTGTTAGGAGATTATTTATTCTTAGGGGAAGTTTCCCTAGATGGGAGTCTTCGTGCGGTTGCCGGTGTGCTGCCAATTGCCGCCGCTGCCCAACGGATGGGAATCGCCGGTTTAGTTGTTCCAGCAAATAATGCGCGGGAAGCAGCAGTTGTCAAAGGTCTAGCAGTCTACGGTTTCAAAAATTTGTCCCAAGTGGCTGATTTTCTAAATGAGCCAGAGCGTTATTCGCCAGTGCAGGTGGATGGTAGAGAGGAGTTAGCCAAAACCCACTTCAGCAGTGCAGACTTAAAGGATGTAAAAGGACAGAGCTTTGCCCGCCGTGCCCTAGAAATTGCGGCGGCTGGTGGACATAACTTAGTATTTGTTGGGCCGCCTGGGAGTGGAAAGACGATGCTAGCGCGGCGCTTACCGGGGATATTACCGCCGTTAAGCTTTGACGAAGCCCTGGAAGTGACTCAAATTCACTCGGTTGCGGGGTTACTTAAGAATAGAGGATCGCTGGTGAGCGATCGCCCTTACCGCAGTCCTCACCACTCCGCTTCTGGTCCCGCCCTCGTCGGTGGCGGTAGTTTTCCGCGTCCGGGAGAAATATCTTTAGCACACAGAGGTGTACTTTTTCTCGATGAATTGACAGAATTTAAGCGAGATGTGCTGGAATTCTTGCGTCAGCCACTTGAAGATGGCTTTGTCACTATCTCCCGCACTCGCCAATCGGTCATGTTTCCGGCTCAGTTTACCTTAGTTGCCAGTACCAATCCCTGTCCGTGCGGTTACTTTGGCGATACCATTCAAGCTTGCACCTGTTCCCCTCGGCAGCGAGAACAATACTGGGCAAAGCTTTCTGGCCCTTTGATGGATCGGATCGATCTGCAAGTTGCAGTGAATCGCCTCAAGCCAGAGGAAATTACGCAACAACCGACTGGGGAAGAATCAGCGCCAGTTAGGAAGAGAGTGCAAATAGCACGCGATCGCGCTCATATTCGATTTAAAGACGATCCATCTGTGCGTTGCAATGCTCAGATGCAAAGTAGTCATCTGCGGCAATGGTGTCAATTGGATGATGCTTCTCGCCACTTATTAGAAGCAGCCATTCGCAAATTGGGGTTATCAGCAAGAGCAAGCGATCGCATTCTCAAAGTATCGCGTACCATTGCCGATTTAGCGGGGGATGAAGCGCTAAAAACCCACCACGTTGCTGAAGCAATTCAGTATCGCACAATCGATAGAATGCAGTGATTATAATTAGTTTTTGTTGAAGGTAAATTTCTCCCATCGCACTATTTTTTCTGGCAGAGTCCTTTAACTTTAGGCTGTTTCAGATTTGCAGGTTTACGAATCGCATCAAGCTGTGGGTAAACAAGGATAACTTCCTGCACGACAAGCTGCGCGTCAGTCAAACAAGTGGTCAATCGCTCAGCCAACCATGAGAGGTACAATATGACAGTTGTATTCTGCGACACTTGCTGTGATCGAGCGTTATACGTTGCCTGAGATGGGCAACCTGTGGACTGACACCTATAAACTGAAGACGTGGCTCCAGGTTGAAATTGCAGTCTGTGAAGCCCAAGCGGAACTCGGTTATATTCCAACCCAGGCGGTTGAGGAAATTAAGGCGAAGGCTAATTTTGACCCGAAGCGGGTGCTGGAAATTGAGGCTGAAGTCCGCCACGATATGATCGCCTTCTTGACAAACGTCAATGAATATGTAGGCGACGCGGGGCGCTATATTCACCTGGGATTAACCAGTTCGGATGTGCTGGATACAGCTTTGGCACTGCAACTGGTAGCCAGTTTGGATGTTTTGCTGGCAGGGGTGGAAGATTTGATTGCAGCAATTCGCACTCAGGCGCAGCAGCATAAAAATACGGTGATGATTGGGCGATCGCACGGCATTCACGCGGAACCGATTACGTTTGGCTTTAAGCTGGCGGGATGGTTGGCAGAAGTATTGCGATCGCGCGATCGCCTCCAGCGTCTTCGCAAAGAAATTGCCGTTGGTAAGATTTCCGGTGCGGTGGGAACCTACGCCAATATTGAGCCGCGAGTTGAAGCGATCGCTTGCCAAAAACTGGGACTCGAACCGGATACAGCATCGACGCAGGTAATTTCGCGCGATCGCCATGCCGATTTTGTACAAACTTTGGCTTTACTGGCTGCCTCGATTGAGCGATTTGCCGTCGAAATTCGCAACCTGCAACGCACAGATGTCCTAGAAGTCGAAGAATTTTTCTCCAAAGGACAAAAAGGCTCCTCTGCCATGCCACACAAGCGCAATCCGATTCGTTCGGAGCGACTGACAGGGATGGCACGGGTGGTGCGGGGTCACGCCGTCGCCGCCTTAGAAAATGTCGCCCTTTGGCACGAACGGGATATCTCTCACAGTTCCGTGGAGCGGATGATCCTGCCCGATTCCTGCACCATAACGCACTTCATGTTAGCGGAAATGACCGATTTGGTCAAAAACCTGCTGGTTTATCCCGAAAACATGGAGCGGAATATGAATTGCTACGGCGGCGTCGTCTTCAGCCAGCGAGTCATGCTCACCTTGGTAGAAAAAGGAATGAGCCGCGAGGATGCCTATGCAACGGTGCAGTCTTGCGCTCATCAAGCGTGGAATAAAACCGATGGCAATTTCCACGATTTGATTGCCAAAGACAGCCGCGTGACGCAGCATCTATCTTCAGAAGAGATTGAGGCGTGTTTCGCTCCGCAGCATCATTTGCAGCATTTAGAGGAGATTTATCAACGTTTGGGGATTTAATAAACCGCGAAGGCGCAAAGGACACGAAGGAAGAAAGAGAAGAAGAAAACTCTTCTTTTTTTCCTTCGCGCTATGCAGCGTCTAAAGCGAAGAGAGCGCATGGCGAGAGCTAAGGCGGTTTATTCCCGTTCCACCCTGTACCCCAAATCTGCTAAATGTAGTCGAGACTGCCGCCATTTCGGCTGCACTTTCACAAATAACTCCAGATAAACTTTCCCCGCAATTAACTTTTGGATTTGTTCGCGGGCGGCGCTACCAATCGCTTTGAGCATGGTTCCGCCTTTGCCAATCACAATCCCCTTTTGCGAGTCGCGTTCAACGTAGATAGTGGCGAGAAGGCGAGTAATCGTCGGTTCTTCCTCCACCATGTCAATGGTAACGGCGACTGAGTGGGGAACTTCTTCGCGGGTTAGCAGCAAAATTTGTTCTCGAATCAGTTCCCCCATGATGAAGCGTTCCGGCTGGTCGGTAACATAATCAGGAGGATAATAGTATGGTCCTGGTTCTAGGCGATCGCTTAGTAATTGCTGCAACGCCTCAACTCCCTCTCCGGTGAGGGCTGAGAACTTGACAATAGGCCAGTTGTAGGGTTCAGCTAGCTGCGTATAACTCTCATCAATTTGTTGGGAATCGGAGGATCGTAGGTCGATTTTGTTCATCCCCAACATTACAGGCGTCTTAGTGCGGCTAAGGATATCGACAATATAGCGATCGCCTCCTCCAGAGTCTACCGCTCCATCCACCACAAACAGCACCAAATCCACCGACTCAATGGCAATTTGGGCATTTTTCACCAGCACTTCCCCCAATTGGTGGTGCGGTTTGTGAATTCCTGGGGTATCGACAAAAATCATCTGTGCTTCTGGCGTCGTCACGATACCCCGCAGTCGGTTGCGCGTCGTCTGCGCCACTGGCGAAGTGATGGCAATTTTTTGCCCCACCATGTAGTTCATCAATGTAGACTTACCCACGTTGGGGCGTCCGATAATCCCAATGAAGCCCGATTTATATCCTTCCGGTGCTTTCGGAATGCTGAAAAGTGCTGACTCGTCTAGGATATTTCCCTCGCCTTTATTAAATGCTGCGTTTGTCGTCGTCCCATCTTCCATGATGTTTGCGTTTTTAAAAACACCTACATCACTGATAATACATACTCTCCTTCGTTAACTGCGTGATTCGTCGAAATATCAAAGACTAAACCAGCGTTCTCAGCACAAACATCAATTAATTTTGGTAACTTTTCCTCTTTATTAAAGCTAAGAATTTGATAAAGTCTTTCCCCAGCCTCGATTAAAGTACCTAGTTTGACTCTCAATTGGATCATCCCTCCGCTAGGTGCATAATATTTTTTTATGGTACTTTTTGGAATAAAAGTTACTCTGTGGGATGCCGTTTGCGGCAAAGGGAAGTCAGGAATCGATAAAACGCCTTTCTCGGCTAAGTAATTTTTGATGCCTTGGACTCCTTTATCCACTGATTCCGGATTCATTTGCATTCCCGAACCCAGTTCTAGTGTCCAAGATTCTTTATCAAATACTATCTGTTTTCCTAGAGTTCCTAGCTGATTTTCTAAGAGGATGTTTTAAAAGTAGGGTACTGTTGTAAGAAAGCTCACAAAGCTTATGCTGAGATTTGTAGAAACCAGCACCTTGTGAGCGAATGACTAAAGCATATCGTAGCAATCTGACATGGGAAC
>NZ_JBYCCT010000059.1:0-5617 GCF_057473865.1 Coleofasciculus sp. H7-1 | reverse complement strand
CCGAATTTTATCTAGCCGTTATAGAAATAGAAGAAAGAGATTTGGCTTGCGAGTAAACCTGCTAGCAGGAATTTATAACTATGAGCTAAAAATAGCTGAAAAATCTTAATTCCGCAAGAGGTCTAGTGAAGCTTTGGCATCAAGACGGGAAGTTGCTAAGAACTCTCAAAGGACACAATGCGGCGATTTCCAGCATCAGTTTCAGCCCGGATGGACAGACGTTTGCTTCAGCGAGTGCTGACAAAACGATAAAATTGTGGCACCAAGACGGCACGCTTGTGAAAACCTTTCAGGGACATACTGCTGGTGTCTTGAGTGTTAGTTTCAGTCCAGATGGTCAGACTTTAGCTACAGCGAGTGCTGACAGAACCGTGAAACTCTGGAATCGGGATGGAACTTTGCTCGACACCTTGATAGGACATCAGGAATCGGTAACAAGCGTGAGTTTCAGTCCGGATGGTCAGACTTTAGCTTCTGCTAGTGCTGACGAAACGGTGAAGCTTTGGCAACTTAACGGAAGTTTGCTCATCACTCTGGCGGAACATAGTGCTGCTATCTTGGATGTCAGCTTCAGTCCCGATGGTAGTACTTTAGCTTCTGCCAGTGCTGATGGAACTGTAAAACTTTGGAGCAACAGCGGTCAGTTGCTCAAAACCTTAACAGGACATACAAATCGAGTCAATAGCATCAGCTTCAGTCCCAATGGTGAAACTTTAGCTTCTGCCAGTTCTGACGGAACGGTGAAACTCTGGAGCCTTAGTGGTAAATTGCTCAAAACCCTAGGTGGGCATACTGATAGCGTTTTGGCTGTAAGTTTTAGCCCAGATGGTCAAACTTTAGCTTCAGCCAGTAGCGATCGCACGATTATTTTATGGAATTTGGATCTTGATGCCCTACTGGTTCTAAATTGTGCCTGGATGCGGGACTATCTGCACTCCCCACACCCTCTCCATTTGCCAGTAGAGTTGCACAAAATCAAGGTTAATTGCGATCGCTATATATGAACTGATAGAAATTGGTTAGAAATATAGCGCTTCTCCCTTGAGTGCAATCCACTCGGAACCTCACCCCCTCACTGCAAACCCTATGCTTTCCCCATAAGTGCTGAAGACTTTTACAGGAGAACGTTTCAAAGAAAAAAGATTTCTGAATATAGGGAATCTCAAAGGAAACCTGACAAGGGTTAAACTCTCTGCTGGGAAGTAGAGCTAGAGAGGGAGATAACCAATAGACACGAAAAAAGTTTTTTCAACCCCTTGACAGTCTTTGTAGTATAAATGTAGTATTAAGGAGAAGCAAAGCAAAAGCATTTCTCTTCTTGACTTGCTTTACCTACCAGCTTGAAGGAGGTGTCTAAGGTGGTTCACATTCGTTTTGAAGGTCGTTCTTACGACATTGCAGAAAATCAACTGGGTGTAAGGGATGGGATGAACGACAAAGCCGTTAAGGAACGCCTCGCACAGCATTTTGATGTCAGAAGCGATCGCTTCCAATCCTACGTCGTAGATCGCCGTCCCAGTGGGGATTTAATTGTGCGTCCAGAAGCCGTTTATGGCTAAATAGTTTTGAATTTGAAATTAATTCAAAACTCAAAACTATTCATGTCCCGCGCCCTAATTTGTGAAGCATACACACATTCCCGTTACGATCGGGGAGGTAGTGGGTACTCTTCGAGAAGGCTTCGCCTACGATTCCCACCAGCTGCTTTTAATGCATCTGTAGCTCAACGGATAGAGCGCCAAAGTGATAACCGCTTTGTTAACTTGTGCGGGATTGAAAATTGCAAATCGTGGGTATTGATGGCACGCGCCCCGACTCTGGAAGCATACAAACTGGTAACGTTCGGGACACCGAATTGTAGGTACTCTTCGAGAAGGCTTCGCCTACGATTCCTACCCTCTCCGCTTTTTGGAGAGGTGTAAAAAAAAGCTTCTTTAACTTGCGCGTAGCCTACCACACTTTAACCCAACTGGAAATAAAAAATAAAGCTTCCACTTCGTACCCTAACCCAGAAAGCTTACATACTAGCTCTGTGGTAGAGCAATCGACTATTAATCGATAGGTCGGGTTCAACTCCCGTTAACTATAGCTTTCTTAACTTGTACGAAGTGACAAATTTTTCAGAAGCATATTGCAACCCAAATAGTGTCTTTTATGAAGATTCAACTTTAAATTTTGTGTTCCGCACCCTAACCTGAGAAGCATACACACATCCGCCTGATAAGCGGGAAATGTAGGTACTCTTCGAGAAGGCTTCGCCTACGATTCCTACCACTGTCATTATTTGGCAGTGTAGAGTAACGGTAACTCTCCAGTGAATAGCTTTTTAAACTTGTGCGGGACACTCATTATTTCTAATTGTAAAAATTTCCACTACGCGCCCTAATCGATAAAGCTTACATACTAGCCGAATTGGTACAGGCGCTTGACTCATAATCAAGATTATGCAGGTTCAAATCCTGCGTATAAACAAACAGCTTTCTCAACTTGCGCGTAGTGCCAATATTTCATTTCTAAGGATGAGGAGGAGTATAACAATGTCTGTAAAAACACTTAATATTCTAGAACAGTTGCAATCATTAACGCTAATTGAGACTGCGGAACTGGTTAAGCAGGTTGAAAAAACTTTCGGTGTTGATGCTTCTCCTCGTCAGCAGATAATTATTGCCGAGACAAACCAAGAAAATACTGACGGAAAACCAGAATTAAAAACTGAGTTTGATGTGGTTCTGGAGGAAGTTACTGCTGATAAGAAGATTGCAATCCTCAAAGTTGTACGGGCTTTGACTAATTTGGATCTGAAGGCAGCAAAAGACTTTGTTGAGTCAGCGCCGAAAGTGGTGAAGGAAGCGATCGCACTTGACATCGCCTCTGATATTAAACAACAATTGGAAGCCGCAGGTGCAAAAGTTTCTCTCAGTTAATGACGGTTGTGAAATACCAATCAGTCGATGAAATAGAAAGTCTAATCGCAGCATTCGAGAGTTGTACATTGCCACGATGCGAGTGGGATCATCGCGCACACTTAACCGTTGCAATATGGTATCTCACTCGTTACTCGGAAGCAGAAGCGACGAATTGCATACGCGATCGCATCCAGCACTACAACAAAGTTAGTGACATCCAAACCAACAAGGACAGCGGCTATCACGAAACCATAACTTTATTTTGGATTCGGATAATAGGTCGCTATCTATCGGTTGCAGAGCGAACTTGCTCTATCGTATATCTTGCCAACGAACTTATCGATAGTTACGGAGATAAGAATCTTCCTGTGACATACTACAACCGCGCTCGCTTAATGTCTTGGGAGGCACGAAATAGCTGGGTTGAACCAGATTTGAAACCTTTGGACTAAATTCTTTAAGAGGAGACTGTGCTTCCGCCAAAGGATTCCAAGACTGTTTTATTCTCATTACCCAGATTTGATTTTAATAGGAGTAAAATGACGCTTTTCCCGTCATACCGCCAGCGATTCAAATCGCTGGCTCATAGCGAAAGTCGGTTGAAACCGACTAATGAGAAAGCTGCTTCTATAGTCCACTAAAGTGGACTTGAGTCATACCGCCAGCGATTCAAATCGCTGGCTCATAGCGAAAGTCGGTTGAAACCGACTAATGAGAAAGCTGCTTCTATAGTCCACTAAGCGTGGACTTTAACTATTAGCCAGAGACTTAAGTCTCTGGCGGATAGAAAGCAATAGTCTTGCGCTTTCACTGAGTAATGACAATAGCTGATCCTGTAAGCAAAAACTATAAGCAGCAGGGTTGACAGGCTCTTTCTCAACGATTTATAATGGCAGTTGTCGCCGCGCCCCAACTGAAAAAGCTTACATACCCTTCTAAGGTAAAAAAACAGCTTTCTCGACTTGCGCGGCACCAAATTACTTGCGTGCGACATCTGCCTCCTCAACACTTTCTCGATGCAATGGAGGTAGTTGCAATGAATACACTAGAACGCGACTTGCGTTTGGAAATACTCAACAGTCTGCTTACCACACCACACCGGGAACTAGGTAAGGTAGCAGAAGTGCATAAGATGATGGTGGAACTTGACCCCATCTTTTACGGACACCTAGCTGTATGGTATCAGCGTCAGGGTGATGTCCGCGACCACAAGGAAGTTTTTGTTGGTAATTTGCTTACCAGCAGCTTGAACGAACACCGAGGTGCGGGTTTCATGATGCTACAAGAATTTCCGCCTTACCAGGTGGCGCGGATTGTAGACTTTATGAAGCAGCATCAGCAAAAGTTGCCACGTTCGGCGCGGACTGCGGTACAGCGTTATCTGAAGGAACGGGAAAAGAATGCTGCATTCTTCGATCGCGCTGCAATGCGGGGACGCAAGGCGATGAAGCATCTGTATGCAAGTTTGCACATCCGCCCTAGCGATCGCGCTAACGCCATACTATTTCTCGATGCACCACCTGAAGATAGCCTTGCGTTTGCACTCAAGCAACTTGCTTCATCAGAGACACCAGAAGCACAAGCACAACTGATTGCAGAACACAAAATTCCCTACACTGTTGCCATTGGTGCGGTGAAGGAAGTAACGCCAGAAGTGCTAATAGCGCTGGTTAACGCCATGTCACCGCAGGAAGTCATTAACAACCTCAAGTCACTGCAAGCGCGGGATGCGATGGAAAATGCCGAGGTGAAGGTGTTGCTTGATGCGAAACTGACCGAAGCGCAATCTAGCGATCGCGTCTCTGCATTCAAGGCAATGAAAGCAGGGGGTGTCGCCAATGTCGATGATGCAACTGTTGCACAGCTAGAGCAAGTTGTCAACGAACAGGTGAAAAAGCGGGGTAAGATTACCAAATCTACCGCCTTGTTTGTAGACAAAAGCAGCAGCATGACTGAGGCGCTGGAAGTCGGTAAGCAAATTGCAGCTTTGATTTCTGGCATCAGCGAAGGCAATTTGTTTGTTTACGCCTTCGACGACAAAGCAGTTGAAGTAAAAGCACAAGGTAAAACACTGTCAGATTGGGAAAAAGCCTTCCAGCACCTATTCCCAGAAGGTTGTACCAGCATCGGTGCATCCCTGGAAAAGATGCGTCGGCAGAAGCAGTCGGTGGAACAGATTATTATTGTCACCGATGAAGGCGAAAACAACGCTCCTTACTTCAACACAGTGTATCCCCGATACTGCGAAGAGTTGAAGATGATGCCGAATGTAATTATCGTCAAAGTCGGCAATCACAGCAACCATTTAGAACGGCAGTTGCAGGAGTCTCAAGTATCGCTTGAAACATTCACCTTCGCGGGTGATTACTACTCGTTGCCAAACTTAGTGCCAATGCTTTCTCGTCCATCTCACCTTGAGTTGCTGATGGAAATTCTAGAGACA
This sequence comes from Coleofasciculus sp. H7-1, assembly GCF_057473865.1. NCBI lineage: Bacteria > Bacillati > Cyanobacteriota > Cyanophyceae > Coleofasciculales > Coleofasciculaceae > Coleofasciculus > Coleofasciculus sp. H7-1. Next base: position 268 of record NZ_JBYCCT010000059.1, on the reverse strand, counting down.
CCATTACCAGTGCGAGTTGATAACTAGATCGCCTGAATTTTAGCTCAATTGTAGGATGCGGAACCTAACTCCTTCCCTCGCAGGGAAGGGGGAGAAAAAACCCCCTTTGTCGTGAAAAAATTTCTTCCTTTTCCCTCTCTTCTTAGCGGGACTTGAACTTTGTTCAAGCCCAAACAAGCCCTAAATGGGCTAGGTGTAAGGCAAATACGTCAGTATTCTCCTGAAGCCAACGGACAAACCGATAGGATATAGCTGTTCTAAAAGCTGA
>NZ_JBYCCT010000058.1:0-5797 GCF_057473865.1 Coleofasciculus sp. H7-1 | reverse complement strand
CGTCGTGCGTCAGGCAAACTGGAAAAGGCTTCCACAATGGCAAGCGTTCTCATAGCTCGATAAGAAAAATTCGTTGAGCTTTAGCTTACTGGATTTCACCCTCTCTGTCTAGAATGAAATAGCCCTGTACTCACCCCTCCAAGCCTACCTGCTTAACTATCTCCAAAGGTAGCTCTAGCGCCCCTGCAATTTGCTCATCGCTTAAGCCAAACTGCCGTAATTTAGCAATTGTTTCAAGCTTATTTTGATTTTTTGTGCGATTAAGTAGGTAGACATAATTAAACTCGCGCATCTGATGTAGGTTGGGTTGAGGAACGAAACCCAACATAGACGAGGGTTTGATGGGTAACGCTTAGTCGCTCTACCCATCCTACAAATAGTTATATCCATCTACTTAAGATTGAAAGTTTCAAACTGATTTTTCTCTGGAGTAGCAGTGGAGCGATCGGGACCAATATTAATATAACCAAGAATATTGTTATTACCAAAAGAAATATTTTGATTTCCTTGCCGTTCTAAAACAGATTTAAGATTACCTTTATCAACAGGTTCACCAAAGGCATCAGATAACATTTGCAAAAGCTCGTAACCCATTGGTCAAGTAGAAATCTCATTCTCAAGCAGGTACGAGGCGAACATCTTCAGCAGCTACCAGCGCGATCGCATATTGAAGACAGGCACGAATGTCCTCAACCTGTAAATCGGGATAGTAATCTCGAATGATTTCTTGAAAGGAAAGTTCTTCCTTGAGCAATTCAAGTACACTTTGCACGGTGATGCGTGTACCTGCTATGCAAGGTTTACCAAAGTGAATTTGAGTGTTAACCGAGATTCTGTCCATAAAGTCCCACAAAGTTGTACAGTATATTGATTGTAAGACATAGTTGATTGAAAGCGGTCTAATGCCGTTAAGCTGCAATGGTAAGGTAGGGTAGTTACGAGGTTGTCGGTGAGCGATAATTAATAGTATTTGTTTAATAGAAGTTTGGTAGGAATAATTGAGTTATAAAGGAACTGGCGATCGCTCCCTCTAAAAACATTACCTGTCAGCGAACAGGACGCAATTTGCTTTAGCTCTCGCCATGCGCGTCAGCGCTTTAGAGCAATACCGCTTCGCTACCGTCCACATCATCAACCTAATCGTTAAGTGACAGATACTCAAGCGCTTCTTTTACTATCAAAATATTTCGGCTAATCAAAATGACTGATTGCTAAATCAAGCTAGGAGATAGTGTCGAATAGGCGATCGCCCTCAGCCAAAAGATAACGTAAAAAGCCAGACCAGCCGCTAGGCGTTAGCATCAGCTGTTAGGCAATAGCCGTTAGACCGCAAAAAGAGAGAAGGCATTAAACTGAAAATATGTGGAAAAATAGTGTTTGGATAATGCCTGATTTTGTATGAATCAAACTGCTTTAACTTTAGCTGCCATTGATAACCAGCTTTCCAAGCGTCATATTCACCTCGATCCGGCTGGATATTTCATCATTTACCTGGATCGGGAAGCGGGGCTAATTTGTGCTAAACATTTCACAAATGTAATTAACGAACGTGGTTTAGCTGTCGATCCCGAAACTGGCAAACCCATCCCGGTGCGAGGCAAGGTAGAACGTACCCACACCGCTGTCTATACTGGCAGAACCGCTAAGGAACTTTGCGTCAAAATTTTTGAGCAAACTCAGTCCTCCCCAGTCACAATGCTGGATCATGCCGCTTATTTGGGGCGCGAATTTGTCAGGGCTGAGTTTGCTCTAATTAATGGGCAGGAGTACGTTCAAGACTAGCCTGAGAAGCCTTGATACCAAAAGTAAGTCACCATCGGAATGACAGTGGCAGCAAGCAGTAAGCCAACCACCCAGATAGTCGCGTTGCCAGTGTCGGTTTCTTCTGCTTTTTTAAACGTTCTTTCTACGTTAACCGTATCTTTGACTTCCGGCGGACCTGGGTCTGGCTCACCTGATAGTACGGCAATTAAGCGATCGCCTGCATCCGAGAAAGCTTGATTGTATTTGTCGCCTTCCCGCAATGGCACTTGCATGGTTTCCTCGGCGATGCTCTTGGCGATATCATCGCTCAAGACAGACTTTACCTTTTCACCCGTGCGAATGGCAGTGTTGTTTGTGACGCTATCAATCACCAGTAAAATTTGATTGGCTTGCGCTTCTGGTGTGGGAAACCATTTTTCAAACAACTGGTTGGTAAAACTTTCCACTGTTTCACCATAATCGAGGCGGCGGACGGTCACAAATCGCACTTGATTGCCTGTCTCGTTGGCTAATTTATCCAACTCGGTGTTAATTTGACCTTCGGTAAGGCGACTGAGGACTTCAGCTTTATCGAGAATCCAGTTGCGATCGCCTGCTGCTACATTGGGAATTTGATAAACGCCTGTAGCATTTACTGGCGCTGCTATCAGCTGAGTTGCCAGAACCATCAGCGCAATGGCTACTATCAGGCGCGTCTGGTATTTTATTCGAGGAAAGACTTGGGTGTGGAATTGTTTCATTGGATGAAATGACAAAAATGACTTTTTTCAAAAAATACTACACAAACTCCCCGAAAACTCACTTTCGGTGAAGTGAACGTGTTAGTTTTTAAAAATAGCCTTTTTCAGGCTATATCGAAAGTGAGCGCGATAGGTTAGCAAAATAATCAATAAAATCGCTCTGGATGGTGTCAGCTATGAGTTCACCAGAAATTTACAGGGGTTGGCTGATCGAAGCACGACCAGTATTCTGCGTTCAGGTTTGGAGTGCTGGTGGAGAATGTCTGATTCCCGTCCATAATGCCAAAACAGAGGCAGAGGCGCTGGAGTTGGCGAAGCGCTGGATCGATCTGCAAACAGCACCAGAAAATTCTCAGCCAAACCCGTTCGATCCGTTTTCCAATGAGATTGACTACGACGATGATATTCCGTTTTGAGCGATCGCATCCTTTGAGTAACCGCAGCGGTTTGGGATGATGCGATCGCTTCTTTTGTATCCTGCTTGTGTTTATCTTAGACAGAGTAGGTTGGTTGAGGCATGAAACCCCAACCTAAGTTGAATGGCACTGACGCAAAAAGCCTGGAAATAAATTTCACAGCCAGAAGCTAAAATAAGCTTTAGCTTACTGGTAAGCCGTTGAACCCGTTAAAACTCAGATATTGCACCAGTTGTAATAATCCGCCAGGGGTTCAAACCCCACAGCTTATAGCTCAAGTCCACGTTTCGTGGACTGGGGAAGAATTTCAGTCCATTTTAATGGACTTGATTGTGTTAGCCCGGAACTTGAGTTCCGGGCGGGATTGGCGGCTTGTTGAGAATGGTGCAAGATGTCAGTTAAAACGGGTTGCGAGCTTTTAGCCCAAACTTTAGTTTAGGGCTGAAGTTCGTCTCGCTCCTAGCAATGGAAAGATAGCGATCGCCTCTGGAGTGGCAAAACTCAGTTCGCTTCAGTAAAAGAAATGGAGACATCAACAGAGCGATCGCATTGTCTTAATTTCCATGTAAAAATTTTCATAAATCTTAAACTACCTACATCAAAAAAATGATCCAAAAGTTAACGTATTTTTGGCGATCTATTTGGGAACTCTAAAAATAGGCAAGTTATCGCTGAGAGAATCTGGAGAAATCATATGGATGCACAAGAACTAAAACAGCGCTATGAAGAAGGACAAAGGAATTTTAGTGGAGAAAATCTTATAGGGATAAACCTGGAAAGAGCAAATCTATCTGGGTCAAACTTTTCGGGAGCGCATCTATCAGCGGCAAACCTGAGTCGCGCAGTCCTAATCGGAACAAACTTCAGTGGAGCCTCCCTGCATCGAGCCGATCTGAGTTTTGCCAAAGTGAACGAAGCAAAATTCATAGAGACAGACTTAACAAAAGCCAACTTAAGAGGAGCTGTCCTCGTTAAGTCGGTGCTGCTAGGAGCAAAACTGAGTGGTGCAATCCTGACATCAGTAAATCTGCGTTTGTCAAACTTGTGCGGAGTCAACCTGTGTGGTGCAGACCTGCGGGGGATAAACTTGCGTTCGGCTAACCTGGTGGATGCCAATCTAAGTTGGGCAAACCTGAGTGGAGCCAGATTGAGCGGCGCATTGATGCGAGGAACGATACTCAACGGCGTACACCTGAGAGCAGCTTACTTAAATGGCGTCGATCTCAATGGCATAGACTTGGATGGAGTCAACCTCAGCGAGACCAAACTGAGTGGAGCTAATCTGAGTGGTGCCAACCTGACAGCCACAAATCTGTCTTCCGCCCAGATGCGTGTAACGATTCTATCTAGGGCAAATTTGCATGCATCTAATCTGACTCACGCTTCACTTACCAAAGCAGACTTATGTGAAGCGAACTTAAGTAAGGCAGATTTGAGTGAAGCCAATTTGAGTGAAGCTGACATGACAGGGGCAAACCTGAATATGGCAAACTTGCGTGAAGCCAACCTGAGTAAAGCAAGTTTGCGGGGAGCCTACTTGTGGGGAGCTAACTTAAATGTGACAGAAATGCGTGGAGCCGACTTGACTGGAGCTAGCCTGCGGGGAGCCTACCTGGAAGACTCTGATTGGCGAGAAGCAATCTTAACGGATGCAATCCTCCCTGATGGAACAATTCACGAATAGGCGGCGCTGGCTGGCATCCCTGGCGATACTTCTACCATTTCTATTTGTGAATGCTACAACATGAACTAAGAGGTAATTGGTCAGGACTCGCCGCACATCACCACATCTGGGGGCAACCACAGGGGGATTGCCCCTACAAAACGCTATATGTATAAGCTTTGCGTAAGTCCTGATCTGTAGGTGAAGTGAGCTTTTTCTTCACGGTGCCGCTGGTTTCACCTTGTGAAGTCTTCCATGTAACTTTGTCGCCTTTCTTCAATTGAGCGCTCAAAGTTCGACTCCTGCGTAATATTTCTTTATCTACTAACTGTCACATTCTGGGGGCTGATTTCCAGGGAGTAATCAGTCTGATTGCAGATTAGCAGCCCGAATGCCGCCACAAATATGCCTTTTGTAGGTGGTTGGTTGCCTATATGCGATCGCAGCTCTATACATTGGTTCGCGCTCAAATTTCCCCAGTAGCGATCGCGCCCAATTGCTTGATTTTAGTAGCATAATATTAAAAATTTTTCAAGTCGCACAATCGAGTGACACTCAACTGAGTTACCAAAAATAAGCGGCTGGCAAGGAACTTTCAGCAAAGGTTATATCTGTAAAGCAAAGGAATTTGGCTGGAAACCTGAAAATTAGTATTAGATGGGAGCAGTACCCTTTTGTTTTGTTATTGCCGATTTAAATTGCTGAAATTAATTACTATCCAATCTGCCACAATCTGCAATTTTAAATCGTCTAATTAGATACCATTTTTCTGGAATTACCTTTTTCCAAAAACATAACGAAATATTCATGAACATCCAAAATCTCTAATAAATGATTTTGCTGTGATTTGGGAACAAAGATTGTTTGCTAAAGCTACATTTTAGGATTTTGCAAATTTTATTTGGCAACGCCATTACTGATGAGCAGGGTAAATTCCAAATCGATTTTGAGGAATCCGAATTCCGCGACTCTTCCTAGATCGACAACCAGACCTCTTCTTTAAGATTTTTCAAAAAGCTCAGCTAATTAGAAGCACTGAAAATTCAATTTTGTGGAATCTGGAAGCAAGAAATACGGAAATTTCAATCGAGGTAGTCAAAACCAGTGCCACACACAACGGTAATCAACAAGGAGGAAACACAATGACTAGACACGGACAACTGTATCTAAGAGACCAAGTTCCACCTCGCTCCACTGCTTACGATCAAGGAAAG
>NZ_JBYCCT010000057.1:86634-120326 GCF_057473865.1 Coleofasciculus sp. H7-1 | reverse complement strand
GCACCATTTCTCAAAGCATGGAGGCATTGCGTCGGGTGTAGTTTCCTTCATGGGTATTTTTCAACGTGAACTTCTTATCTGGCATGGATCATAACTCATTTGGTTTTAATTCATTGTTTAAGTCCCGTTACCAGCAATTGTGGCATATCGTTTGCCAGCCCGATCAATCCTAAGCTAGGCTAATCAGTAAAACTGTCATTTATGCCTCTTTCTGAATTACTGCCTGCTGTCAATCAGCTATCTCACCAAGACAAGCTACGCCTCATCCATTTTCTTCTACTAGCAGTAGCGAAGGAAGAGGGTTGCGAACTTGAGGCAAACGATAGTCAGGCTCAAGAGGCTTTGCTGTTAAAACAGTTGGCATCTACTGAAGCTGTAGTGTGGTCGCCCTACGAGGCGCATGAAGCTGCCAAAACGCTATCAGATCTGCTACTGGTAGCAAAGCAAGGAAGCGATGCTTGACGGCAAGAGATTTCCTTTTATCGAGCGTACTAACAGCCTCGGTCTTTCCAGCACCTTGCCGTATCTACCAATAATGCTGACCTACAGAAACCGCTCTGTAGAAGCTATGACTTTGCTGGACACAGGTGCAAGCGTCAATGTGTTGCCTTACGAAGTCGGTCTGCAACTGGGTGCAGTCTGGGAGGAACAGACAGTCTCAATCAGTCTCAATCCAGTTGAGCGGAAATCTGGCTCGGATGGAAGCAAGAGGCTTGGTGCTGTCAGCCACAGTTGCTGAGTTTCCCTCTGTCCTGCTTGCATTTGCCTGGAGAGAATCTAGAGAAGCTCCGCCGATTCTTGGACACATGAATTTCTTTGCAGAGTTTGATGTGTGCTTCTATCGTGCTGACTTCGCTTTCGAGTTGCGTCCGAGAGCAAAATAGCGATCGCACTCATCAGGCAAAATGCGATCGCCCAAACAGTAACTACAACAGCAGATTGAGGCGTGGGAAGCGATGCGATCGAAGTTGGGAGGGAATGAATTAGCGATCGCACACCTTCATTCTGCTTTCATGCGATCGCATCCAGGAGTTACAACAGCAGATTGAGGAGTGGCAAAAGATGCGGTCGAAATTGTGAGCGCATTCCTTCCTTTTCTCAAATGCGATCGCAACTTTAAGGTTCTTCATTGCCCCCTTACACTGCTGCATCCTTTCACCCCAAATCCATCTTGGCAAAGTGGTCTTGCAGGAGTTTGTGCATGAACCGATAGCGACCGCCAATCCGCTGCAATAGAAGGCGCTCGGTGCAGTAGTTGAGCAGGAGGTCGTAACGTGGAGGGACGTAGCGATTCCAGGTGAGGACAAGACGGAGAGCAAAATGCTGAAGTAGAGCGTTTCCGCCACCCTCAAAGGATGCAAACCCAATGATGTAAATGATGTAACCAAAAAACACTTGAGGCGAAAAGCCTCTCTCTATAAAAACACGGATGCTGAATTGAAAACGGAGACAGAGTAGACCAGTGAATAGCAATACACACAATACAAAAAAGAATAGATTTCTCCATGAATCTTTAATGCCTTGATTTGCAACTACTTGAGTTTGAATCTCTGCCCTCATATTTGCAATAAGCCAGCGAACAAAAGAATTGATCGCTACGCCAGATAGCAATACTATTAGTAAATAGCTCCATCTCGTTCCTATTTTTGTTGTAAGCCAAGCAACTCCGAAAAGAATCGTCGAGGATAAACTCAGCACTACGCTTATAGATGAACTTTGTACTTTTGAAATTCGCTGAATTTTTTCAGTAGGAACAATATTGTCCATTGTTAGCAAATATTTCAGCCAAGGAAGTGTGGCTACTAAAGGAAGCAATGATTCGGGAAAAAGTCTAGCCCACGAATTAACTACTGTAAATACTGATGTAAAAAACAGCATAAACAATAACCTATAACTGTTTCTCTGCTGTTTATCTGGTAGCCAAGACGGTTGCATCCTCTCAATCAAAAGCTCTGTCTGCGACTCTTGTTCCAGCGCCTTTGCTGCAAAAACCAATGCCCTTTGAACCGCTTGTCGCGTTGGTGGTAGCTTTTTGCCGTAGGTTTTGCTACAGATGCCTTGTTGTCGTTCAACAGGGTCGATAATTAGCTCTCGTTCGATCGCTGCTTCCCAATAGGTATCGAGCAAATACTCAATTTTCAGATCAGAGGTGGTGCGCGATCGCCAATCAGAGAGCGAAAACTTGCCCTGTGTCTGCACCAACCCAAACATCGACAAAAATAGTGGCGTTGTCAGCAACTTCTGCAACGCCTCATCCTGCTGTACCGTCTGCCACACATCCTGCAACCCAAACCGAGCAAAATAGTCCTCAATTTGTTCGATGGTTAAAGCCTGCAAATAGATTGCCCCATACAGGCTCAAAGGCTGCCGTACTACTTGCTCAAACTCTTCTCGCCGACAGCAAATTAGGACGCCGCAAGGACGTTGCTCCAGTTCTCCGATTGACCAGGCATTGAGCGCCACAGCACAGGCTTTTTGATGCTGGGGTGCTACCTCATCCAGCCCATCCAGCAACGGTAGCAGTTGATTATTCTTGAGCCATTGCTGCGCCAAATCCTGACGAATCCCATACTTGCTCTTTAACTCGCCTACTAGCCACTCAAAAATTGACTGCTGCGGATTTTTCCAAGAAGACAAACTGAGCAACACTGGGATTGGCTCTGCTTTGTCTGCGATCGCTCGTTTGAGCAAATCCTCTGCCAACTCCAGCATCATCGTTGTCTTACCCGCACCTGGTTCACCCAGAATTAGCAATTGACGGGCAAGTTCTGGGCGATCAAATACCTCCACAATTCGAGTTCCAGCAGCTAGGGGCATCGTTGACTGTGATTGTTGCACAACCTTTACTGACCAAGGACGCTGCACGCGATAGTCCTGTTGCTCCATTCCCAGAGTTAGCCAAACAGCATTGTGCAACGACTGCGCTAGCCGTTCCCGCACTTCCGTTGTGACGGCTTGCAGCAGTTTCTCTTGGGAGGAATCCTGCCTAGCTTGCGTTGGCCCTGGATCTGGATCTGGAGTGCGGGCTACAACTTTTTTGCCAGCGCCTTAGACCACTTGGTGAACGTCGGAAAATTCGTCCGTAAAAAGTTCTCCGTATCCAACTCTGCCTCGTAGGACAAACTGACGAACGGCGGCAATAGCGACAGCGCTCCCTTCAACTTAGCTGCCGCAGGTGTTCCCGGCTTACTAACTTCGGTATAAATTTTCTGTAGCCATGCCAGCACCTCATCAGGATATTGCTGACTGGTTTGCAGTTGCCCTGCTTGTTCTACAATCTCAGCAACGACTACTTCTAGCTCTGGCTCGGCGATCGCAGTTGTCGCTGGCTCATCCGCCAAAATCTGCCAATATTCTTTTTCAAACGGCTGCATCTCTGCCTTCAAATCGGCAATCTGCTGCTTGATCCGAACCCGTTCTTCCGGGGCAATTGTCGTCAATGCATCTTCTTTTCCTGCCAATTGCTGACGCAAACGGGTCAAATTTCTTTCAACTTGGCGCAGGCGATCGCTTGACATCCGTAGACTCCAGAACTTCAAAACCACTATATCGGTTTTACTCGATCAACTCTGAAATGTCTGCGATGTCTTCACGGAAATCAGGACTCCTTATGTTGCCCGAAGCTTGTCAAATTCTGTTGTATTTTCTTAACCCACATAATGTGCTATTGTGGTGCCGAGATTCTCGCTCCCTGAGCTTCTCCAAACGAATCTGGATGAAACCTAATTTGTCTCAGCGACATTAATCTGTCACCAACGAAAAATAATTTAGTCACTATATAATTTCAGATGGGCAGTACTGGACTCGAACCAGTGACATCCTGCTTGTAAGGCAGGCGCTCTACCAACTGAGCTAACCGCCCAAGTTCACACACTTTTTAGATAATAGCAGACGCTGCTAATATTCAAACAGAATAAATTTTAAAAAATATCAAATTCTAACGGATGCCCTCTGGTCGGACGCACGATCGTATCACTTTATGGTGCCTGCCTTGGGTGGCTGGCATGACGTTCGGGCTGACTCGCAGTGGTGATCTGACGTTAATTGTTTCCGGAGGATTTTTATTCAGCGGGCTAATGTTTAGCCCAGACTTGGATCTAAACTCCCGTCCTTATCAGCGCTGGGGCTGGTTGCGGTGGATTTGGATACCCTACCAGAAGAGTTTGCGTCACCGATCTATTTTTTCCCACGGGTTGGCAATTGGGACAATCGTGCGATCGCTTTATCTCTCCTGCTGGCTCTTTCTCGTGGGATTATTGATATTGGGGATGCTACAGCTAGTCTTGGGTGTCGGGTGGACTTGGCAGGTGGTAGCGAATCAGGTGCAGCGATCGTCTCAATACCCGGCTGAATGGATGGCGCTGTTTGTGGGTTTGGAATTGGGTGCAATGAGTCACTCGTTGAGTGACTGGGGGGGTTCTGCCTACAAGCGGTTTCAAAGGGATGGATTGAAGGCGGTGATGCCTAAGCGGGTGAAGACTCGGAAGCGAATAGGCAAAGTGAATCGGCGTAGAGTTAAGAAACCAACCGCCAAGACGCAGAGGACGCGAAGGTAAGATCGAAAGGCAAACTGAGTTTTCGTTTATGTTGAATTCCCCAGAATCTGCTTATCCCATGCCTCAAACTGCACTAGAAGCGCTGCAACAGTTGATTGAGGTTGTTGCCCAGTTGCGATCGCCTAGTGGAGGTTGTCCTTGGGATTTAGCGCAGACTCCCCAAACCCTCACCCCGTATGTAATCGAAGAAGCTTATGAGGTGGTAGATGCGATTCGCACTGGGGATAAAGATGCGATCGCTGAAGAACTGGGCGACTTATTATTACAGGTGGTACTACAAGCTCAGATTGCCAGCGAATCCGGGCAATTTAGCTTAACCGAGGTGGTTCAGGGGCTTACTCAAAAGCTGATCCGCCGTCATCCTCACGTCTTTGGAGATGTTGAAGTCGAAAGTGCTGAGGAAGTCCACCAAAATTGGCAGAAGATCAAAGCCGCCGAAAAAGGAGAAACGACTCAAGACACTCAGCTGCTAAGTCGCAAACTCACTCGTTATTCCCGCACATTGCCGCCGCTGATGGCAGGGATGAAGATATCTCAAAAGGCGGCGGCGGCTGGGTTTGAGTGGGAGAATATTGAGGGCGTGTGGGCAAAGTTTCACGAAGAGTTAGCAGAATTTGAAGAGGCACTGCAACAGGAAGACAAAGCTCATCAGCAAGCGGAACTGGGAGATTTATTATTTACTGCGATCAATCTTGCCCGTTGGTGCGATCTAGATCCTTCAGAAGCTTTGCAGGGAACGAATCAGCGATTTATTGAGCGTCTGAAAAAAATGGAGGCTTTTGCAGACCGTCCTCTCTCTGATTACACATTAGATGAGTTGGAAACGCTTTGGCAACAAGCTAAAGCTCAGTTAGCAGCTTCCAACGAATTAAAAATGGAACTCTGAATTTTTTATTTTTCAAGCTGCTACTTGGGAATCCTGAATTAGGATGCGATACAGTTCCTCTTCCAGCCAGCACTCATCTTCTTCTGCCAGCACCAACCGTGCCTGCCGCCATATCCCAGCCATCTCTGAATCTGTGTACTTTGAGGTCAGTTTCTCCGATAGCTGTTCCAATGCTCTTGCATTCCGAGCGATCGCGATTGATGCCATTCTCCAGGAATCCCATCCATTTTTTGAAACTGCACTCATTTTCTGAAGCCCACTTCCTGACTGTTCTTTACCTAACTTAGAGGTCATTGAATTCCAATATCTTCCGTCAAAATACTGAAACTGTGTAACTTTATATACTCTTCACACAAAACTGATACTTATATAAATTTGCGATGAAATTTGCGACCAACTGGTTTGTCGGTTCGAGTCATCAGCACCAAGAAGAAGGCGAACAGTGCGCTTGCAGTGTTCGCCCTTTTGAAACTACATGCGGGATGAAGAAAATTTCCGAAATTTAGAACAGGACTTACGGAAAGCTTATACATATAGCGTTTTTTCGGGTTCAATCCCCCTGGGGGATTGCGGTGGCAGATGTGATGATGTTGCGTAAGTCCTGAGAACATATAGCGTTTCTCAGTTGGATGGAATATACTGCGGTTCTAACGTTTGGTAGGGGAATGGCACAGAAAAAGCCCCTACAGATGTATCGTGGCAGGATTGCTTGAGTAATTGAACTGCCTCTTGATAACGCCCTTGTTTAAGGGGTCTAGATAAAAAAATTCATCGCCGCCAGCGACACTCTTTGAGTGTCGCTGGCGATAAATTCATCATCCTCTGACCCATCTCCGCTTAAATATTGAGCGAGAAACTTGTCAATCGCTTTTATAACTTTTCCCCACTCAGGGTTATCGGGAGATTCCTGGGATATATCCCTATCTAAGACATCTAGCTGCCGATTTTCTATCAACTGCTCTTCTTTCGGCGGAAATTTGCCTAAATCAAACGGCAATTGCTCAAGGGAGTTCTCAAGCGATCGCAAATTTTCTGCTACCTCTAACTCCAATTGATCTATCATTTGCAGACGAGCATCTACCTCAAACTGCGATTGGACGAGCGCCTCGAAATCCTTAAATGAATCTAAGGACGACTTTTCTATCGCGGGAAGGCGTCCATCTAAATCAAAGTCTAACAGCTCGATCGGAACACTTCTATTTGAACTAGCCCGTAACTGCTGCGACTTTTGACACTCTTTAGCACTATCAGCCAACAACTGCTGTAATTTTTGACAGCTTTTAGGCAAATCAACTTGCAACTGCTGCAATTTTTGGAGCTTTTTAGCGCAATCATCCCGTAACTGCTGCGATTTTTGGCACTCTTGAGCCAAATCAATCCGCAACTGTTGTCTTGATTGCAACTGTTTATCTGCGGGTAAGCTAGCAGCAACCAACAGTTTTTTTTGATGTATCTTCATTTAAGTTTGATTTTGTATTTTTTTTAAATATTATTTTTATAATACTTATATTTTTTATAAATAACAATTAAGTCTAAAGTCGCGGCTAAACAAATAAAGCCTGACCAGAGCAGGCTAATATAAAGCCGTTGCGTTGGTAGGCTTCGTTCTTCTAGCCCCAGGCTTCTAGCCTGTGGACTTATCTTTGCTGTCATCGGGATGCTCCCGTTTGACTCAGGCATCCCACCCATGAAAATTTAAACAGAAGCCACATTTTGTTAAACTTTGGCTTGAACGTAGGCGTTTGATTCAGAGCCATGACTGTTTCCCAGATTGCTTCCATGTCTTTAAGTGCGATCGCTCAAAAAACTCGTCAAGCAGCGCGAAGCTTGGCAGTGCTGTCCACAGAGGCGAAAAACCAAGCGATTGAAGCGATCGCGCGATCGCTAGAAGCCGCAGCACCAGAGATTGTGGCAGCGAATGCGGCAGATTGCAAGGCAGCGGAGGCGGCAGGAATTCCCAAACCGCTTTACGCCCGCTTGAAATTAGATGAAACAAAGCTAAAAGCAGCGATCGCGGGCGTGCGAGATGTGGGACGTCTGCCCGATCCCGTGGGCGCAGTGCAGGTTCACCGGGAACTAGATGATGGATTAATCCTCAAGCGCGTCACCTGCCCTCTAGGCGTTCTGGGAGTGATTTTTGAAGCGCGTCCCGATGCGGTGATGCAAATTTCCACTCTTGCGATCAAATCTGGCAACGGTGTCATCCTCAAAGGGGGACAGGAAGCGGTGCGTTCTTGTGAAGCACTGGTGAAAGCCATTCGCCAGGGATTAGCGAAGACTGAAGCTAACCCAGATGTGGTGCAATTACTGACAACTAGAGAGGAAACCTTAGAACTGCTGAAATTAGATCAATATGTGGATTTAATTATTCCCAGAGGTTCAAATTCCTTTGTCCGCTTCGTGCAGGAAAATACTCGCATTCCTGTTTTGGGTCATGCCGAAGGGATATGTCATGTCTATCTGGACAAAGCAGCGGATCTGCAAAAAGCTGTATCGATTACCGTAGACGCCAAAACCCATTACCCAGCCGCCTGCAACGCTTTGGAGACTCTGCTGGTGCATCGAGCGATCGCATCTGAATTTTTACCGCAAGTTGCTAATACTTTGCAAGAAAAGAAAGTAGAATTGCGGGGAGATGAAAGCACTTGCGAAATTCTGAACATTCCACAGGCGACAGAAGCCGACTGGGCGACAGAATACAGCGATTTAATTCTCTCAATCAAAATTGTGGATTCTCTCTCAGAAGCCATTGACCATATTAATACCTACGGTTCTCGCCATACTGATGCCATCGTCACAGAAGATGCCGCCGCTGCCACTATTTTTCTGGCACAAGTCAATGCTGCTGGAGTATTTCATAACTGTTCAACTCGCTTTGCTGATGGCTTCCGCTACGGATTGGGCGCAGAAGTGGGAATCAGCACCCAAATGATGCCTCCTCGCGGCCCGGTGGGCTTAGAAGGACTGGTGACATACAAATATCAAATCGCTGGTGATGGGCATATTGCTGCTACTTATAGCGGTGCAGATGCCAAACCCTTCACCCATCGAGATTTGTAAAGAGTCATTGGTTTCTTCTAAGTTGAGTCTGGGAACGAGACAAGGTAAATATTAAAGTTTTTGACGAAATGGATAGCATTCAGCTAACAGGAATTCGCTGCTACGGCTACACTGGCTACCTACCAGAAGAGCAGGTATTGGGACAATGGTTTGAAGTGGACGTGACTTTATGGCTAGATTTGGCACCAGCAGGCATCAGCGACGCCATAGAAGACACTCTGGATTACCGCCAGGTGATTTCGACAGTGAAGCATTTGGTAAAAACCTCTAAGTTTGCCTTAGTAGAAAAGTTAATCAGCGCGATCGCAGACGCCATCTTAGAATTCCAGCAAGTGTCACAAGTCCAAGTGCGATTAACGAAACCGGGCGCACCGATTCCAGACTTTGGCGGCAAAATCACGATTGACATTACGAGAACGAATCAAAAAAGGAATGGGTAATGGGAAGAAGACCCATGAACAAGGCACAATTAGCAATTAGCCATTAGACTTTACAGCAGTTTTTTGTGGAGAAAAAAAGCGTGACTTTTCGCATTTTGAGCTTTGACGGTGGCGGTATTCGGGGCGTCATTTCTGCAACGATGCTGACAGAGATTGAGAAAATTATCGGTCAGCCCTTAAGTCAATACTTCCACTTAATCGCAGGAACCTCCACGGGGTCAATTTTGGCGACGGCAATTGCTAGCGATCGCCAAGCCCAGGATATCGTGGATGTGTACCAGAAAAAAGGAACTCGCATCTTTCCCTACCGAAGCCTTTGGTCTCCGCAACGGGTAGGGTTGGTTCTTCAGTACGGCCCTTCTGCCCCCAAGTACTCAAACAAAGGTTTGATTGACTCTCTCAAAGAAGAATTTAAATACAAAAAACTGTCGGATATCACTTCAACAAATCTCTTGATTACTGCCTACGACACAATTAACCGAGAACCGATTATTTTTAAAAGCTGGCGCAAAATTTTTGCGGAAGTTCCCTTATGGGAAGCGTGTCTCTGTTCTGCCTCTGCCCCAACTTTTTTTCCTGCACATAAACTGGAGAAAAAGGAAGAAGGCATTGCCCAAGGCGGAGACACGAACTCGATTACGTTAGGGCAAGAAGCCGCAGAAGACAATGGGGATTACAATCAAATGCAGATTGAAATCACTGGCGGGACGGGACGCGGTCAGATTCGCACTATTATTGGTTACAGAGGGGCGAATCGGATGGCGCTTGTGGATGAGCCGTGGAGTGCAGTGCCCGATAATACTTCAACTTACCGAGTCACCAACGTATACTCAGTCATTGACGGCGGTGTTGGGGCAAATAATCCTACAGCTTGCGCGATCGCTGAAGCCCTGCGGTTGGGCTATAAACCCCACGAAATTTCGGTTTTATCCCTCGGTACGGGAAGTCTTACCCGTGCAATTCCGCTGGAAAGTGCCCAACAATGGGGTGCGATTCAGTGGGCATTACCGATTCTTGATGTAATATTTGATGCTTCATCAGATATTAATAATTACATTGCCAAACAGGTGATTGATGAGGATAATCGTTACTTGCGCTTGCAATTCAAATTAGATAGCAAGTTGACTGGGAAACGGTTAAGTGACGATATCGATGATGCGAGTCCGGCAAACATTATGAATCTAATTGAAGCCGCCAAGGTTTACATTAATCTACCACAAGTGCAAAAATTGTTGAGGGATTTTATAAATAGTGAGCAGATTCATAGAAATTAAAAATTATCTTATTTTTAATTGTCTTACCATTGGGGTGTTGAGGCAATGAATGCTCTAGCAGATTCGCTATCTAGTGGCTTAGAAAAGAAGAATCCTTGCCCAGCTTCGCAGCGTAGCGATCGCAGTTGTTCCATCTGAGTCGCTGTTTCTACACCTTCTGCTATCACATCTAATCCCAGATTGTGAGCCAGGGTAATAATTGTTTGTACAATCTCGGAATTTTCGCCTTCTGCATCCATCCGGCTGACAAAAGAGCGGTCAATCTTCAGAGTATTGAGCGGAAAGCGGTGCAAATAGCTCAAAGAGGAATAGCCGGTTCCGAAGTCATCAATACTGAGTTGAATGCCGGAGTTGCTCAGTTGCTCTAAAGTAGCCGTAGCGGCGGCGGCATTTTCCATAACCACACTTTCCGTAATTTCCAGTTTGAGACTTGGCGCTG
Source organism: Coleofasciculus sp. H7-1 (assembly GCF_057473865.1). Lineage (NCBI taxonomy): Bacteria > Bacillati > Cyanobacteriota > Cyanophyceae > Coleofasciculales > Coleofasciculaceae > Coleofasciculus > Coleofasciculus sp. H7-1. The sequence goes on along the minus strand of NZ_JBYCCT010000057.1, from coordinate 109,671 downwards.
CTAACTCGGTTTCTTGAAGAATTTGCTTAATTTGCTCGGCTAAATTGGGTTTTGAAAACTGTCTGCTGGAAAGATTAACGCTCATGGTTAAAGACGCTAAGTCGGGAAATTCTTGTTGCCAGAGACGCATCTGACAGCAGGCTTCGCGCAGAACCCAAGCTCCCAAGGGGATAATCAGACCTGTTTCTTCGGCGATAGGGATAAAATCAACTGGGGAAACCAAGCCGCGAACCGGGTGAGACAAGCGCACCAGTGCCTCGAAACCAGTAATTCTGCCAGTCGAGAAGCAGACAATTGGCTGATAGTGAAGGATGAAGGAATGACTGAGGGATGCGGACTCTAGGCGCTTCGCCTTCCCGAAGGGTGGACTGAGTGAAGAGTAACCAGAATTGACCATTTTTGTTTGATGCCCGTCTTTTACCTCAGTCCTGGCTAGGGCGTGCCTGAGATTGTTTTCTAACTGCAAGCGAGCCACCGCATGAGTGTGCATGGCGGTGGTAAACACTTCGTAACGGGCTTTGCCTAGCGCCTTGGCTCGATATAAGGCGATGTCGGCGTCGCGCAGAATGTCTCCGGGGTAGGGGCAAGTTTTGTAAGTGGCTGATGAGCCATCTCGTTGCTCGATTGCACTTAAGGTAATGCCAATGCTGGCTGTCACGACAACCTCGTGTCTGCTCAGATTGAAAGGCTGCTGGAGGTCTTTTTGGATGCGTTCGGCGATCGCAGTGGGGACGCCGATATCTGGAATTTCCTCTAGTAAAATGACGAATTCATCGCCCCCAAGCCGTGCCACAGTATGGCTGCCACACACAGAGGCTTGCAGGCAAGAAGCGACGCTGCTTTGCAGCCGATCTGCTAACGCAATCAGCAGTTGATCTCCGACGACATGACCGAGACTATCATTGACGACTTTGAAGCGATCCAGATCCAGAAATAGGACAGCAAACTGATATTGTGACTGTCTTCTGGCTCGCGCGATCGCCTGGGACAGCCGCTCCATAAATAAGGCTCGATTTGGCAAACCTGTTAGCGGATCGTGAAATGCATCATAGATTAGATGTTCCTCAGCCACCTTGCGGTCTGTAATATCCGTCTGCGATCCTGCCATGCGGTAGGCTTTGCCATTGGCATCTCGAATCGCCAGTCCTCGACAAAGCATCCAGCGGTAGGTTTTATCTTTATGCAACATCCGATATTCTTTCTCGAAGTGGTGAGTCAGCCCTTCTACATGGGCAGCGATCGCGCTTTTGACTCGCTCCAAGTCTTCTGGATGCACGCGGCTCAACCACTCATCCGGGCTATCGCCAATTTCATCCTCCTGGCAACCCAGCATCGATTTCCAGCGGGGCGAAAAATAGACGGTTTCGGCTTTCAGGTTCCAATCCCACAACCCCTCATTACTCCCGCGAACTGCCAGCGCATAGCGCTCTTCGCTTTCCCGCAGCGCCTCTTCCGCCAGCTGGCGTTCATTCGCGGTTGCCAAGACATTCGCAACTGCTTGCAAAAAATGAACTTCGTCTTCAGTAAACCGTCGCTGGGTCGGGGTGTGAACGCTCAAAACACCGAACGGGTTCCCCTGACTATGAATAATTACACTCATGCCAGCGATCGCGCGGTGGTTGTGCAGCAGTGGCGTTCCTGAAAAGCGCGTTTCGATGCGGAGGTCTTCCACAATCACCGGCTGACCCGTCAGCAAGGTATATCCTGCCTGGGAACGATCGTGGGCACCGATGATTGCCGAACCCACCAGCCCTTCCTGCCAGCCAATGCCCGCCCGCAGGAAGAAAGCATTGCCTCCCGGCATCAGTTCCAAAACCTGGCAATAGGGCACTTCCAAGGTTTGGGCAACCAGAGTCACCGCTTCTTGCATCAGCGCGTCAAGATTGGTGCCAGAGAGCGCCCGTTGACCCAGTTGCGCCACCGCTGCTGAGGCACGCGCATAGGATTTTAGTTCGTACTCAGCGGCTTTGCGTTCGGTAATATCTCGTTGCACCGCCAGCAAATGGGTAAACCAACCCGTACTATCTGCCAGGGGTAAGATATTCAGTTCTACCCAAAAATCGGAGCCGTCTTTGCGGTAGTTAATCAACTCGACTCTGACCGGCTCCCATCGTGACAGAGCTTGACGTATTTTATCGAGTTGCGATCGCTCAGTTTTCGGTCCTTGCAACAAGCGGGGAGTCTTGCCGATTACCTCTTCCGGTTGATAGCCCGTCATTTGGGTAAAGGCATTATTCACATAGACAATTCTGGGGCCAAGCGGCTCTTCCAATGGCTCCGCTTCCGTAATTACAATCGCGTCATTCGCGTTGACAACAACTGATTCTAGTAGGCGCAGGCGCTCCTCTGAGATCGTAAAGAAACGCTCCCGCTTTTCCTCTCGCGGGTGCGGTTGGGGGACACGGGTTAAACGGTTCAAACCACGGCGTAATTTTTGTTGAGTCGCAACCTGACGAGCGATGATTCGCAGTGCTTCTGCTTGTTTTGGGCTAATCTGACGCGGCACGAAGCTTATACTCTTATTAAAGATACGAGGGTAATAATTCGTATCCAGCTTAACCGCTTGATTAGCAGGCAGTTTTGGTTCGATCATTCATAAATGCTTTCCACAGGTTGGATGCGGTAGGATGCAAACCCGTTTTATTAACCTTTGTTTTCTTATTTTGCCTCTTTTTTAAGGATCATTTTAATTTCTTAATGCTTCTCAATCCTCCGGGGAGGGATAACTCACTCGATCGGCAACACGGACTTGCCTGTTTATAGAGCGCTAGTCTAGTAGAAGTTATTTGACAAGAGAAGCAAAATATATAGGACTTACGCAACATCACCACATCTGGGGGGCAACCACAAGGGGATTGAACCCGAAAAAAGGCTATATGTATAAGCTTTGCGTAAGTCCTGTTTCCTTTTAGGACTCGGTTTCGATGGGGAAAAACAGCATACTGTCGGGTTCAAATCTCCAAGATATTCCTTCTGGATCTCGACCCTGGCTCCAATCTGCGAAGTATGGCTCGCTTCTGCGTTTGTGAATGGTACTGGAATGAACATCCAGCCGCCTTGCAAGTTCGGATTGGATCAGCGCTTTAGAATCCCTCTGTTCGTCAGTGGGTTCTTCAGGTTCCTCCAACTCCTCGTCCGCTGATTCCTGCGGTTGCGGCTCCTTGCGGGAAGGTGCCAAAGCTTCTGGGGCATCATTGAAATAAGATTCGCTGGAAGGTTCGCTGTCGTCAAAGATGCTACCTAAAGTGTTAGCGGTGATAAAGTAATACACTTTGCCTTTGTCTTGATAGTCAAGGGCGCGTGCCCCAAATTCTTGGGCTTTTGTATCCAAGTACCGCTGCGCTGCCGCTCCAGAGAGATTTGCTTTCATTGCCAAGTCGAGTGCTGTAACGCGCCCTTGGGTTTCCTGAATCAGCTGATGGAAAAAGGGATTGACTTGCTGGCTCCACTTTTGCCATTGATAGTTTTGCCAAAGCCTCAAACAGATGCCCACCAACACCAGTGCCAGTAGCACAGGCCATGCTACAAACAGGAAGGCGATCGCAAACGCCATTGGCAAGAGGACAACAAGAAAACCACTGGCACTACTATTTATTGTTTTTCCCGCCATGTTGCTTCCCTTATGAATTTACTTAGGTCTTGATATCGCCATAACTGCCGTTGTGGCAAACAATCTAATCTTTGCAAAGAAAGGGCGATCGCGGCAAAACTAATCGGCAAGCAAGCAAAAGTTAAAAGGCAAAAGTCAGACAAAAGGCAAAACTAGGCAAAAAATGGGTGCGATCATTCGCAAAACAAATGATGGCACCCAATATCTCCTTCCCTAACTCAGCCTGCAAGAAACTTTGTGTTTTCTTGGCGTCTATAGGCTACGTTAGTTTGCCTTGGTGGTTAATCGTCTATTTTTTACCTGACAACTGACTCTAATCCGACACTTTCAAAGTAGAAGAAGCCGAGCGTCCAAATTCTTCTGGGGCATACTGTAGATGGACTTCTGCACCAGGCCAAAGGAAGGTACCTGGAGTAACGGAACGGACGAGGTAGTGTAGGGAGTAGACTCCGGCTTCCAGGCGATCGCTATATGCAACAATGCGATCGCGGTAAATTGTCTTGAAGCCAAAGTTATCTTGTTTTGCCTGTAATGCAGGCGTAGAAGTTTGAAAACTCGCATCCACTGCTTCAAACCCGGCTGGGAGAGGATCGGTAATCACCACACGATCTACAGGATGATCGGTAATAATCTCCAAACCAATATCAAACACCTGACCGCTTTCCACCGTCAACGGCTCATCAGAAGCATAAAGACTGAGCTTTCGCAACACCTTTTCTTCATTGGCAGGACGGATTTCTCGCGTCACCCGTAAGCCGTTAAATCTTCCCGGTTGATTTCCCTGTAAGCGATAGCGATAGGCAACCAGGAAGTGCAGCGTACCTTGACCCGATTTTTGCACAATCAGATCGTGGCGATCGCGTGGCAACTGGGTCATCGGCACCTTAAGATCCTGGCTGGGGTTGGCGTATCCCTTAAACTGAGCCGATGTCAATTTTTTGCCAGCCAGTTTCACCGTTGCTGCAAAGTTAGGCGGTGTTGGCTGCGTCTGACTATATTCCACCAAAGCGGTGAGTGCTTGAGCGTTGTCGTAGGTATTCTGCCAAGTTCCGTTTCGTCGCAGTGTTAGGAGACTTTGCAACAACCGATCCAAAATTTCTGGTTTAGTGTTTTGCGCTAACGCTAGCCGCAAAGCTTGAGCTTGAGCTGTTGTTGACGAGTTGAGCCAAGATAAACCTTGGGGTAAATTTACCGTAGCGGTGCGACCCGTTTGATAAATATTCTGCTGGAATTGATTCGACAGAGTTTGAGATTCTTCTTGCCACTCCGGGAATTGAGACAGGTAACGCGCCAGCTTAATCTGCGTAACCGGATCGAATTGACTGCGCTGTGCATAGATATCTGCAAGGAAGTCATTGCGCTTTTCACCCAGTTCCGCCAAAGCAGAGAGTGCTTCTAATCGCACCTGATTCTTGCAGAGTTGTTGCTTACAAAAATCGTATTGACCGGGATCTGCGAGAATTTTCTTTAAGTAAGCCGTCAAGCGAGATACCATTCTCGGTTCTACCGTTAGTCCCGCTTTCGAGGCTCTCGCCAAAGCTTGAGCTGCGTAAGGAGATATTAACGGATCGGACTTCTCTTGACCAGGCCAAGCGGCGAATCCACCATCCGGTTGCTGAAGTTTTTGCAAGCGTTCTAGAGATTGAGTTGCTTGTTGAGTTGGGTTGAATTGTGCAAAGGTTTGACCGTATTTTTGAGAAAGCGTTTGCAAGCTGGATGCGATCGCTAATTGACTCGCCGCTGGTTCTAAGAATGGCAATTGTTCATCCTGCAATACTTGACGCGCCGGTGCGGTAATTTCCGGGATCAGCGTACTGGCAAGGGAAATCTCCAAACCTCCCGCATCAGGGACAACATTTTTATCCACATTCAGGGGAATCTTCACCTGATCTCCCCCCCTTTTGAAGGGGGGGTTGGGGGGGATTGTACCGCTTTCTACGACTTGTTCGGTAATCTCTAGCGCTTTCACCTCCAAAGGCACTTCAAACGCATCAGAGGTGCCATTCAACTGAGTGGTAAACTTCACCTGAGATTTACCCGCACTACCCGCCACGATGGGAAAGCGATAAGCACGAGTGCCAGACTCTCCTGTAGAGACGCGATTAATCGCGTCTCTACTCTGGTTATTCTCTACAAACTGAAGCGAACCGTTCGCCACACCATTGATTGCCAGATTTCCTGTTTGTCCGGTGTTGTTTGTCACCGATAAGCCAGCTTCCAAGCGATCGCCCGGACGTGCAAATTGCGGCAATATAGGGTTAGACAGCAGCGATTTCGTCGTGATAAATGTCGCCTCGCCGTTGCCAAAGTGCAGATTCCCATCGGTAGCAACTGCCATCACCCGCCAAGTTGTCAAGTCATCCGGCAACTTAAATGTCACCTGCGCCTTGCCTGTCGCGTCTGTGAGAACAGAGCCGTTGTAGTAAGCTAAGGCTTGGAAATCCTTGCGGATGCGCGTATTGGCTGCGCCTGCTGATTGTCCCCCGCCATAACCCCAACCTTTCGGCTTAGCTATTGAGGTTGGTTGCACCACCACATTAGGGCGATTATCGCTAAATCGAGTCGAAATCGACTGCTCTGCATAAACAGTCTTTACTAAATCAGGCGGACGATAACCACTGAGTTGCAGCACCGCTTCATTCACCGCCATCACGGTAAATTGTCCTTTTGCCGGGTTGCCTTGTGTATCCTTCAGTTCTAGTTGTACTGTTTGCTCCGCACCAGGTTGTAGAGACGCGATTAATCGCGTCTCTACACTTAAATATTTATCATCCAAGTTGGTTTTAAAAGGAGCAAAACCAATCCGCACCAAGTTTTCTAAAGTTCCGGGTTCTACTTGACTAAGGGGAACGCCTTGGCGAACCAATACTGCTTCTACTGCTGCATTGGGTAGCATTTCTGGCGTTACTTGGAATTGAATTTGCGGCGCACCCCCTTTTACTTTGGTAATTGTCTTGTACAGGGGTTTGTCGCGGACAACGGCAAAATATAACTCGGCTTCCGGATAGGGAGATTGAATTAAAGCAGTGGCAGTTTCACCCGGTTTATAGGTGTCTTTATCGAGTTTAACTTCTAAGCGATCGCGATCGCTTTCTCCCCAACTTACCGCATTTCCACCAGTCGCCCAAATCTGCAAGTCTGTTGCTGTAACTTCATCTTTTGTATCGACAAAGTTGGCTCGGATGCGGTAAGAACCCGATTCCGGAGGTGTAAGCGAGACAGATTGAGGATTATTTCCCGATTTTACCTCTGTCTGCGCCACTGTCTTGTATTCCACTTGGTTTTTAGCAGTATTACTGCCTTCTACCACCCGCGTGACGCTGCTATATTTCATCTGTTGCAGTTCCACGCGCACCCGTTGCCCTTCCATCGCCTTGCCTGTAGGATCGGTAACGATAACTTGGATGGGGAAAGATTGAAGAGCATCGGCGACGAAATTGGATTGTAACCCGATCAAGCGATCGCTTGGCAATACCGTAAACGTCTTAGAATCAGTAACCGACAAATTCGACACATCGGCGACTTGCACATCTACCCGATAAGTCATCGGGTAAGGCAAATCCTTGGCTATCTTGACAATTTGGCTGCTCTTTCCACTACCATCTAATACCTGATTTGATTGCAACACATCACTGGGGACAGTCGGACTTTCTTCAGGCCAAAACCACTGTCGCCCAAAAGAAAATTGCTCCCACCCTTTCGGGTTAAAATCAGCTTGCGATCGCGTAACGTAATATTGAGCTTTCCCGCCTTCCACAGGCGCACCAAACAGGTAATTGCTAGCAGCTTTCGCTTCCACCTTTTGGTCTTTTAGAGCAAATTCTTTATCTAGATTTAGCTCTACTTTGAAATTAGGCGGTTTAAACTCTGCAACGCGAAAATCGCCCAAAACTTCTACACCACTTTTCCCTTGAGCTTGAATCGAATAATAGCCAAGCGGCTGATTAGTCTTAAGCGGCAATTCTAGAGAAAAACTGCCAAATTCATTTGTTGTCTGAGTACCTAAAGCCGTTTTTTGACCATCCGGATTTAAGAGAGTAACTTTGTAAGTAGCATTTTTGTCCTGCTGGATATTGCCATTTTGTAAATAGTAGGTAAAACCCGTAAACGCTGCCTTTTCACCAGGTTGATAAAGCTGTCTATCCGAGAAGATTACCCCCCGCGATGCTGGCTTCCCATCATCCCATCCAGCATCAACACCGTAGCCATAAGCACCGCTATATTCTTCCGTGCGGACAAATGCCCAATCTTGATTTTCGCGGGCAATTACTAGCAATTTAGGCCCTTGTTCAAATCCAGTTCTGGATTTTGTACATTGCTGCATATCCTCACGACTCAACAGTAATGTTCCCGTTTGATCGGTTTTCCCCGATGCACAAGGTACGGGTTGAGGGCGAGATTTTGCCTCCAATTTCGACTCATAAATTTCTACGGGTGCAGCTGCTAAAGGAGAACCATCTGAGAGATGATGCACGCGAATCAATCCCGAATCTGGGAACCACTGTGCAAACACTCCCAAATTAGTTAATTCCACCATTCCATAAGTCGTCGGTTCGCGCCATTGTTGCTTACCATTTTCTTCATAACGATTGGTTCGCGCCTGAATACCATAAGCTAACATTCCCGTACCAGTACCCAGTTTTTCTCGGATGGGAACAGCCACATCAATTAACTGATTTTTCTTACCGGATACCTTGACATTTTGCCAAGAATTGGGATTCGGCAATAAATCGTTCCCATCACCTTTGGGATAAGCGGAATCTACATAAACTAAATCTGTCGGCTGCAATACACGATAAGCAGCTTTATACTTCGATTCCGGCAAGTTTACAGTAGAAACATTTAACTGTAAATCTTTACCAGCCGGGAAAATATTTAGATTAGATGGTACCCAAATATCTCCAGCTAGATCGCCTGTTTCGTACTTCAGCGTGACTGGCTTCTCCAACGTTTGTCCAAACTTATCCTTAAGTTTGGCACCGATAGTAATTGTATAATTCGTGGTGGGTTCTAATGCCCAAGGGTTGAGGCTAACCAGACTATCTCCATCATTAACTTGAACCAGCTTAGGAGATTCTTTAGTTTTAGGATTAATCGTAATATTCTCAATTGCTGAATCTGCAACAATTCCATTATTAAATTGCAGTTGAGGGCTTCCTTTCACAAACCGTCCGTAGGTACCGCCTGCATCTGGTTGTCCGTAAGATAGAATCTTCTGGAATTTCAGCGGCGAATAAGTTGCTACCTGACTAACATAAGGCATTTCGCTAGGCAGATTGCCACGAGTAGGACGCAAACCTGGAGAAAATTCTAAGCGGTAACGAGTCGCTTTTTCTAAAGTCTGTTGCGGTACTAAATTATATGTCCAGTTGCGAGTTGAAGGGTCAAGTTTCTCCTGTGGCTGTTCATTTTCTGATGGTGTCTCTGCTTTTTCTAACTCAACTTTGAGCCGTATATCCTTCTGTTTTCCTTCCGGAATTAGCTTCAAATGCTCTTGAACTGAAGCGACATCCAGTTCTACATTTGAGTTAAATTTCAGAGTTGGCTTTAGCTCAATAGCTTGATTATCAGGATTTTCACTATTAGTAGTCGGTAAATTAGTTAATTTAATTGGTTCGGTATTGAAAGTCCAAGCCAAATCCTTATCCAGACGCTGATTTTTCAGATCCGCCAAACCAGCTTTCAAGGTGACTCTGACTCGCGTTGCTTTCGGCAATGCTTTGTCGGCTTGAAATCCCACCATTCGCGGCGTCAAAAATCGAAATTGTCCCGGTAGCGGTGGCAAAATCTCAAATTGTTTTAGCTTTTGCTGTTGATCTGGGCTATCAAGACTCTCAACCGGAATCAAAGCATCTTTAAATCGGATGCGAATCTGCGCTAATGGTTCAACCTCGCCAGTGGGACTAATTTCCTCAATCCAGTCTGGTAGTTGCGGCGTCACCAGAGAAGGAACTGCTGGAAGTGGCTCATTTCCAGAGAGATTAATCACGCCACATCCGGCTATTCCCACTACGAATGCTACGACAACCAGAAACCGCATCCAAATTCTCACGATCGTGCCTATCTGTTGTAAGGATTTATCTGTACTATCCTCTGCAAGGGGGGAAAACAGCGAATCTGTATCAGGAATTGAAACTGGCATAACTTCTCCCCTTATTGCAAATAATTTATCAGAGGGGCAACTACAAGAGTTATCCCTACATGATTCACTATCAAGAGGTCTACATCTCAACTAATCTGCCTTCCGGGTAGCTTAACAATTAAGCTTAAAATCTTTACTTTATGCTGAGCTAACGCTACTCACGTTCGCCTAAGATCCAGGCAGTAAGTCTAGGGAAAGCTGTTATGATACAGTACGACCTGTTGCCCTGTCTGCCATCCTCAACAGAACTACCTGATTCTGACGATACCCCTGCGGATAATAAACTGCAAAACCATGAATTCTGTAAAGTATTATAATATTATATGTAACATAGCTAACTTTCTAAGTCTTACATATTAAGACAGTAGGGATGTCACCAACGTTGGCTTGCCATAACAAAGCAACGCATTTTAGGAGTTTAAAACTATGCTAACGCTTGTTAGAGCCGAAAAAAGTTGTGAATATAAGCTGAAGCATTGTGCTGCTATCTACCTTGTCTTCAGAAAATACTTTGAGACTTCGACTTGTAATAGAGAAGTTGCTAGCTCATATAACAATGAAGCTCTGGTACTATCTGAGCGCGATAGCGAGTTTTTCCTGGCAGTCATGGAAAATCCACCGGAGCCTTCTGAAGGTTTGCTCTCAGTATTTGAATAGATTTGTGGTTCAACGCAGGAAAAGCTGAAGCCTTGTGAATTGGATCGTATGTCCCATAAATTCTACAGGGCGTAGCCTTAGTAGCCTTAAGAAAGATCCATTTAATTCTGGGGAACCAGAACTGGATAAATATCTCAAGCAATATGCGAAGAAAAACGATGAAAGTGGGATTGCAAAAACATTTGTAGCTCTCCCAGAGGATGAGAGTGGGGTAATAGCTGGTTATTATTGCAGCATGAGTGTGATAGCTCCTCAAGGGATACCCGCTGACCTACGGAATAAGCTTCCTAGCTACCCCACTCCTGCCATGCTTATTGGAAAACTAGCTGTTGATAAGTCGATGCAAGGAACAGGTCTTGGAAAGAAACTGTTGAGGCATGCTTTTGAAAATGCAATAGATATCTCCCAAAAGGTAGGAGTCTATGCTGTCAGGGTCGATGCATTGCATGAACAAGCAAAAGGGTATTACAAAAAGCGCGGTTTTCTCGAATTGCAGGATACCCCTCTTTCTCTTTTTCTTCCTATCGAGACGATAAAAGAAGCTATCAAGTGCATACAAGAAAAAAAAGCATAGCAAAGTGAAAATATCAGTATTTCAATAAAACTAGCTAACTAAATAGGAATTCAGTAGTATTTTAATGAGTTTATGCTGATGTGGGTGACGATCTCCCTACAGATGAAGCCTTGAGAAGGCGGCTGCAAATTTTCCTGATGCAAAGGTGCGAACCGACAGGTCGGCGCTTCGCTATCGCGCCCATCAAAAATTGCTCTAATCTTTTAAAGGCGCGATCGTCCCCACAAGATTGTCACACAAACGAGGTGGACGCACTATGAAGCGTAGCGTTCTTATCTTTTTTCCATTGTGCTTCCAGCGCATCGCAGGCAACTTTGACTCCGTTTTCTGCCCGTACCTTAGTGCCAACTTCTGCGGCTTTAGCGAGGTTGCGAGGTTCGCGCAACAGGCGATGGAGTTCTTTTGCCGCACGAGAAGCTGTGTAGCGATCGCGATCAACAGTACGTCCTACTCCTAAACGAGTAATGCGGGCGGCATTGTCTGGTTGGTCGTGACTAAAGGGTACCACCAACATCGGGCGACCGGAACGCAACACCTGTGCGGTTGTACCCACGCCTCCTTGATGCACAATCGCAGCAGCCCGGTGAAACAGTTCCGAGTAGGGAGCGTAGTCAAAAACACCAATATCCTTAGATTGCAACTCTTTTGGCAGGGGGCGGTTATCGTCGCCAACCAGCAATACAGCCCGATAGCCCAACTTTAAGGCAGCTTTGGCACTTTCAAGGTAAAAGTCGTCAGCAACCCACACAGCAGAACTTCCTAAAGTAAAGACAATTGGCGGATCTCCCGCATCCAAAAATGACGCCAGTTCCGGAGATAGACCAGTATTGCCATTGCGATCGTAGAAAGTAAATCCGGTGACACAAGTCTGTTTTGGCCAGTCGGGTTGGGGAGTTGCGAGAACTTCTGAGAATAAAGCCAACACTAAGTCGGGGGAGTTCATCCCTTCAAACATAGGATCGGCAAGGGGAGATAAACCAAGCTGCGCCCGTAACTGTCGCAGAGGTTCACCCCAAGAGCTGAAACGACTTTTGGCGAGGCGGATGAGCGCTCCATTGACCCCAGGGCCAAGTATGCGTAGATTCAGCCAACTGGGGAAAGTTGCCACGATTGGCGGATCGTAGGCGGAGAGCAACGACATCGGAGACAGCACGCTGGAAACCCAACGAATTCCTGTTTTCTCCACAACGGGCGCTCCGGCGAAGCTGAGGGGATGCGTCACCAGCAGGTCAGCACCGCGCACTGCTGACATCATATCCTCATAAGTTTCTTGGAGATACGGTAAGAGTGCTTGGCGAAAGATGTATTCTGTGCCGTTTTGCTTGTCCATTGCCAGACGCAAAACTTCTTGTTGCTGTTCAACGTCTGAGGGAAAATCGGGACGAACTGGGTGAAACTCAATGCCAGCCGCTTCGATTTTGTTACGGTAGTACCCAGCTGTGGCAATGACCGCTTGATGCCCGCGTGCCTTTAATTCTAGAGCGATCGCCATATAAGGATGCAGATCGCCTAGCGAACCATAAGTGTGCAGAACAATCTTCATAATGCCTACTGTATTTTTTTGTAGATAAGTTACTTGTACCACTACAAAATTACGGCGGTTTTAAGGTACTTGCTTCATCTGATTGGTTCACCCCATCGGGTGATTAGGAAGAGTTTTCTGCAATCCAAGCTGCATCTTGGTGCGGTTCTAAAGGCGCGAACTGACAAGTCAGCGCTTCGCTATCGCATCCCTTTAAAACACCAAAGGCCATAAATCTGTCACCTGAATTTCCCATCCTGGTAGCAGTTGGGGAATTGTCAACGTGTCACCATCACCTAATATTATTGGTTCAGCACCAGGACGATAAATTGTGACAGTGTGCTTGTCTGGGTCAATCATTATCCCAACTTGCGCCCCTAACTCCATAAATCTCTCAACTTTGGCTTTCTGTCGTTTGACGCTATCAGTGGAGGACTTGACCTCAACGACTAAATCCGGCACTAAATTAGCATAGGAACGCGGACTCTGCCTCAGTTTCTCGGCTGTTACAAACGCCACATCAGGTGCTACCAAGTCACCGTTAGGCATCGTGAATCCAGCAGAAGAACCAGTAACGCGCCCTAATCCGCGAGGTCTGACCCAATTAAATAACCGTGCGACTAGAGTGGAACCAACTTCATCTGAGGCGTAATCAGATGGACTCATAATTATAATTTCCCCATCCCACAGTTCAAACTGTAGGTCAGGATGTTCGCTTTGTAGTTTTTCTAGGTCTGTAATGGTGCGGGACATAGGCGACCTCCGGGCAAGTTGTAAGTCTATCCTAGACTCAGTTACAGGGAGAATCTACAGTTATGGCGATCGCATCCGGTAAAGGCGATCGCCACAATGAAGATAAGGTGGTAAGTCTTCGTTGGCTAAAGGGTTAAGCGATGAGACAACCCAAGCAGTGGCAAATCCAAATTCAGGAACTATTTTGGCGTTGGGGGAGAAACAAAAAATTTCGCGGATTCTTAGCTTTGGTGTTGCTGGGTTTGACAGTGCGATCGCTTCCTTATCTGGCACCCGTTCGCGCCAAAGATATTACCCAGGATACGCAAGCGATTGAATTTAGCGATCGCAATGGACTTCCTTTAGGAAGGTTGCTGACCCGCGACCAAGAGCATACCGCTGTGGTGCCGCTGAATCAAGTTTCGCCCCACTTTATCAATGCGATTTTAGCTGCTGAGGATGGCTCATATTATCATCACGGGGCGTTGGATGTGAAAGCTGTCGCGCGATCGCTTAAAGATGCCATTCACTCGAAAAGAATTACCTCCGGTGCGTCCACGATTACCATGCAACTAGCGCGGATGTTAGACCCCGTTCCGCGCACCTTATCGGGCAAGTTGCGCGAGATTTGGCTATCTTGGCGCATCGCCGCCGGTATGAATAAAAATGAAATCCTGACTGCTTACATCAATCGCCTGCCAATGGGGGGGAATATCTATGGATTAGAAGCCGCATCCCGTAACTATTTCGATATTCCTGCAAGCGAACTCAATCTTGCCCAAGCGAGTCTACTCGCTGCCGTTCCTAATAATCCTACTTACTTCAATCCCTACGACCATTGGAAACGCCTCAAGAAGCGGCAGATTTATGTCCTGAATCGCATGGTTGAAGACGGGTATATCACACGTAATCAAGCAGATCGAGCCTATAAAGAAGAGGTTTCGCTGGTACCGAGACAACAGGGGATTATTGCTGCGCCTCATTTTTTATTTTGGGTAGCTAGTAGAGACAAGGGTTATCGCGTCTCTACAAAACAGAATTCTTCTCAAATTCGCACTACCATCGATCGCCCTTTACAACAATTTGTAGAAGCGCAAGTTCAGCAAGTAATTCGCACCCTCACCCCTAATAATGTCCATCACGCTGCTGCTTTAGTAATTGACAACCACACGGGGGAAGTTTTGGCTTATGTTGGTTCTCCCGATTACTTTAATGAAGCACAACTCGGTCGCAACGATGGAGTACAGGCATTGCGTCAACCCGGTTCTACCTTGAAGCCTTTTTTATATGAATTCGCTTTAGAAAATCGAACGATTCGTCCGAATACTATCTTGGCGGATGTGCCGACCCATTATGCCATCCCTGGCGCGAAACTCTATAGTCCTACAGACTATGATGAAACTTTTTTAGGGCCAGTGCGAGTTCGCGTAGCTTTAGCAAATTCCCTGAATGTTCCGGCGGTGCGGGTATTAGAAAAGGTAGGCGTGCAAAATTTTCTAAATCATCTGCATCAATTAGGTTTTGAGCATTTAAATCGGTCGCCAGAATATTACGGATTGGGGTTAATTTTGGGTAGCGGTGAAGTGAGTTTGTGGGAGTTAGCGAGGGCTTACGTTACTTTAGCAAGACGGGGAGAAGCCACACCGCTGGTCACAACATTCTCAAAGATGCAATCTTCCAACCTAAAATCTTCCAAGATGCAACCTTCCCTCCCTTCCACCTGGGGATTGATTGCGGATATGTTGAGCGATCGCCATGCTCGTGCGAGTGCCTTTGGTGTAGACTCGGTGCTAGCTTTACCATTCCCCGCAGCCGTTAAAACGGGCACTTCCTCCGATTTTCGAGATACTTGGACGGTTGGATTTACCACCGACTACACCGTAGCCGTTTGGGTGGGTAATTTTAATGGCGATCCCATGCGGCAAGTTTCTGGGGTGACAGGTGCAGCACCCCTCTGGAATCGCATCATGTTACACCTACATGAGAATCAAGAACCCGCCACCTTTCCCCCTCCAGAAAATCTGGTGCAACGTCCAATTTGTCCGATTACCGGGTTGCGATATACCCCTGATTGTCCCTCAGTAGTGCAAGAATATTTTTATGCAGAAGATATTAGCGATTATGAGCGTCAGTCAGGTACTGCAAAGTTGCCCCCAGAGTACGATGAGTGGTTAGCAAGACAGCATCAACCGAGTTTTGTCTCTAGTGGCGTCAAGATTTTGTCTCCTCACAATGGGGATGTTTTCTTGTTGCACCCAGGTGAAAAAACGAACCACAAAGGCGCGGAGAACGCAACAGAAATGCAACAACTAGAGTTTAAAGTGGCTGCAACGCCCAGCCAGTCGGTAGAGTGGTGGTTAAATGGTGAAAAACTGGCAACGCAGCCATCGAATTCGCTATTTTGGTCGCTTCGTCCTGGTCAATGGACTTTGCAAGTAAGAAGCGGTGAAATGACTGATACGGTAAGTTTCCAAGTGCAGTTGGCTGAATATCGGCAGACACGCCGGGGATTCTCGCTTGCCAAACCACAGTAAAGGCTAAATGCTTTGTTATTACTATTAGCAATTAGCAATTAAGGTAGGTAGACATAATTAAACTAAACATATCTAATGTAGTAGGTAGACATAATTAAACTAAACATATCTCAGGACTTACGCAACATCACCACATTTGGGGGCAACCACAGGGGGATTGAACCCGAAAAAACGCTATATGTATAAGCTTTGCGTAAGTCCTGATGGATAGGATGGGTAAAGCGTAAGCAAAATCCATCCTAAAAATAATTAGATCCATCTACTATTAGCAATTAGCTGTTTAGTTCAATCAGCATTTCTATCGTACTGACGCGAAAGCCGCAGGAAGAAAATAATCGCCTCGCCGCATCGTTAGCAACAGTAGTATCGAGGCGAATTTGTTTGACTCCAATCGAGTTAAAGTGTTCAATCGCCTGCATCACCATCGCCTTAGCAATTCCAGCTTGGCGATATTCCTCTTCAACCCAGAGATCGTGAATAAAAGCGTATTCCTGTAAACGATAAATCGGGACTTCCCGTTCTACCGTCGCCACCAGAAACGCGACCAGTTGCTTATTTTCAGCCTCAGCTACTAGGAAGATATTGCGATCGCGTTGCGGTGGCCCTTCTAGCGATGCACTAGACGCCATCCTACTCAACCACTTTTCATAACGCAACTCTGGATTCATCAGAAATCCATACTTTGCCGAATCCCAAGCTTCATGCAAGGCACAAATCTTGGCAACCATTGGTAGGACAGATGGCACGTCAGCAGGTGTCGCAGTGCGAATAAGCATATTTCAGTCTTTTGATGCTGAAACTGTATACTTGCTTATCCGTAGCATAGAAATGAAACATCTGGCAAAGGTGTCCGCACTTCGTGCCGCTTCGCAAACAGACTAAAATCTGGTACTAAACAAACCAATACTGCCCGTACAGTCTTTATGTTTATTTCAGTCCGCGCAGGCGGTACGGGCATGAAAGTGCTATGTCCCTACGTTTGTTTAGCTGCAAATTCTATTCGCCTGATATTTTTGGCAACTTATGAACCCTGAAAAATTTTCCAATCCCTTTTTAAATCTCAATTATGAGACTGCCTTAGAAGCTTTAGGCGACGATTATTTTGATCGAGTAGCTGCGGCAGACTTTCCCAAATATATTCTGCGCTTTCGCAACGATGAATTATTGCCAATCTTAGGACTGAAACCAGAAGCGGTGACAGACGATGATTTTATCGAAGCGTTTGGTATGTTTCAAGGCGTCAGACCGTTTTTAGCTTTGCGTTATCACGGCTATCAATTTGGAGAATATAACTCTCGCTTAGGCGATGGCAGAGGATTTCTCTACGGACAAGTGCGCGGTAAGGATGGAGAACTTTATGACTTTGGAACTAAAGGTTCTGGGACTACTCTGTATTCTAGAGGTGGCGATGGTAGACTCACGCTAAAAGGTGGAATCAGAGAAGTTTTAGCCGCTGAAGCGCTTCACTATTTAGGAGTTCGTACTTCCCGCTGCTTATCGATGATTGAAACGGGAGAAGGACTGTGGCGAGGCGATGAACCTTCTCCTACAAGATCCTCGGTGATGATTCGTTTCAGCCGTTCCCACATTCGTTTCGGAACATTTGAACGGTTACACTTTTTTGGACGGAAGGATTTAATCGAAAAGCTTTTAGATCATGTAATTGAGCAATATTATCCTCATCTGAATGATAAGGAAGACCGCTACGCGCTATTTTATGCCGAATTAGTGCAACGGGTTGCGGAATTAGTTGCACAATGGATGTCAGTGGGATTTTGTCATGCTGTTTTAAATACAGATAATATGTCAATTACTGGGGAAAGTTTCGACTATGGCCCATACGCTTTTATTCCTACCTACGATCCCGAATTTACTGCCGCCTATTTTGACTATTATGGGCGTTACAGTTACAGCAATCAACCAGGGATTTGTCAGGTGAATTTAGAAATGCTTCAACAACCGCTATCAGCGGTTATTCCTGTAGCAGATATGGAAGTTGGTATATCCCAATTTGCAGAGCATTATAACCAAACTTACAAAGCGCGGATGATGAGGAAATTGGGATTTGAAAATCTGCCCGATTTAGCAGCAGAAGAATTACTGATGCAAACCCTAAGATTGCTGGTGGAAAGCCAAGTAAGCTATCACACTTTCTTTTGGGAAGTAACGAAACAGTTTGACCGCAATTGGCGCGATGATGCGACAAATATTCTTAAAGCGGATGAATTTTTGAATGCGCCTGAGGCTACAGCATTAGTGGAAGATTGGAGAAATATATATTTACAAATTTTACTGAGTTTCCCAGATAGCGAGCTAGATAATATAGTAGCTCGGTTGCGTCGTCATAATCCCAAAACTGCGTTACTCAGACCAGAGATAGAAGCAGTTTGGGAGAAAATTGACCAAGAAGATAACTGGACGCCGTTTTATGAATTAATTGAGCGGCTGAGATTTCACAAGAATGCGATCGCTTAGTTAAGAACTGGGGTGGGAAAGAAGGCTGTTTGTTCCTTCTATTTGCATCCTACTCAACTCCTAAAAATAGAAAATCCGTAAATTGATTTAATCGGCAGTAAATAGTCTATTCTGATTCTCAGAAAGTTGTTTACAAGCGATCGCTCTTTCCTACGAGTTCTTCTCTGGCGATGCCTGCTATTAGCACAAAAACGCTGATAATGAGGCGAGAGAGAACTAAAAGAGCCAAAGTCTATGGGCAAAAGGTATCGTCAAAACTCATTGACGCGCTTTATGAGCCGGGATGGGCAGCTGAACATCGTGCGGCGGGGTGTATCGGAATTTCAGCGGGGCGATCTGTATCATTTGCTGCTTACCCTTTCCTGGGCATGGTTCTTAGCGCTGTTGTGTCTGTTGTATCTAGTTTCCAACGCCGTGTTTGCCTTGGCATACCTACTGGGAGGAGATTGCATCCAGAACGCTCAACCGGGTTCCTTCCTTGACGCCTTCTTTTTCAGCGTCCAAACGATGGCTACCATCGGCTACGGTGCGATGTATCCGCGCACGCCTTACGCGAATGCGGTGGTGACTCTCGAAGCGCTAGGAGGTCTTTTCGGAGTGGCAATGGCGACTGGACTGGCGTTTGCGCGGTTCTCCGTGCCAACGGCGAGGGTGCTTTTCAGTCGCGTAGCAGCGATCGCTCCCTATGATGGGGTGCCGACTCTGATGTTTCGGGCTGCTAACCAGCGCCGCAACTTAATTGTAGAAGCGCAGATTCGGGTGACTTTAGTTCGCAACGAAGTCAACCGAGAGGGAGAATTCATGCGCCGGTTTTACGATCTCAAATTGGTTCGCAGTCATACATCCATGTTCGCATTGAGCTGGACGGTGATGCATCAGATTGACGAGACGAGTCCGCTTTATGGGGCTACGCTGGACTCGCTGGCTGAGTCGGAAAGCGAGATCGTCGTGATGCTGACTGGGTTAGACGAAATCGTTTCACAGACGATCCATGCCCGTCACTACTTTGCCACGTCAGATATCGTGTGGAATATGCGTTTTGTGGATATCTTATCTAGGATGCCGGACGGGCGGCGCTCGATCGACTATACCCGCTTTCATGACGTGATGCTGATAGAATCGGTCAGGGGGAATGAGTAATTGGAAAAAGATAGTTTTATTTACCCTAGCCTCAGTTCAGTGAACCCGATTGGGGGCTGGAGGTGAGGTAGTTTAACGATAAGCTTTTTCCCCAGACTTGATATCATTTTCTTTCAATCGTCACCTGCCAGGTTTCTAATGTCGTGCCAACAGATTGATCGAGATTTGTCAAAGCATTTAGATACTCAATCGTTGCATCCAGTTCTCGGTTTCTTGCCTCTACTAAATCATTCTGAAAACTCACAACTTGGAAAATTTGCGATCTTCCCAATCTCAATTTTTCTTGTTCTATTTGTAGTTTCCTTTCAGCTAATTGCCTTGCTTGTTGGGCAAGTTGCACCTGTCTGAGACTCGAATTTACATTTCTTACCCTATCAGTTACTTGAATATCTATACTTTGACGCAGATTTTCTAAAGTATTCTCTGCTTGCAGGAAGTTTACCTGACTTCGTTGATAATCTCTTTCCACAGTGAGATCGCCGAAGGTACGCGACAAGATTAGCCCAGCAGTTAATTGGGTTGTATCATCTAGGGAATTGCCGTAAGCTGCATCTAAATCTAAGTTCCAGCGTCGGTTATTACCTGCTATTAATCTTTCAAATTTTGTTTTTTCAAAGCTTAACTGTGCTTGCAAATAATCGGGTCTGTTTTGAGAGGCGACTTGTTTTAGATTATTTAAATCTAAAGACTTCGATTGCAATACAATTTTTTCTACAGGTTCAATATTAAGAGTTTGCTCGATATCTAGAATATCCAATAAAGCTAATTTGACAGACTCCAGATTATTTTGAGCCTCTAATAAGCTGACTTCTCGATTCGCAACGTCTGTCTGGTTTTGGACAATTTCAACTGGCGCGATTCTGCCAGCCTCAATCAAGACTTGGTTAAATTCTAAAATTTGTCGGGCACTTTTTAAGGAAATTTGCTCAATCTTAAGTCTTTCCTGCGCTCTGAGTAAATTGCGGTAGGCTAAGATAGCTTCAGTGATAGTATTAATTAAGGTTGACTTTAAACCTTGAATATTGGCTCTTTCATCGAGCCGAGCAATTTCAACGGGAGCTTTATTAACTGCAACACCAGCACCTCGTAGTAGAGGTTGAGTTAAACGCAGTTGAAGATTTGAACCAAATAGATCGTCATTTCTATTCAAACTTAAATTATTTATATTTGACGTTTGACCGTTGGTTTCCCAACCGAAGCTCAGCCTACCTCCCGTAGGAACCGTGACAGCAACAGTTGCGCCAACGCCAACATCAGCATTAGTGCTTGTGCTTCCACCCGAACCAAAGCGATCGATATTAAATGTTAATTTAGGTATAAAATCAGGGACAAATCTATCTTCCGCTACTGCCAGGTCTTGTCTTTGGGCTATTCTTTCTAAATAAGCGTTTTTGATATCTTTGTTGTTTTGCAATACCAAGATGACAACATCAGCCAGGGTTAATTGAATCCCCCGTCCAGTTGTTACTGATTCTTGTTGTTTGGGTTTTTGTCTAGTTTGAGCTAATAAAGCGGCTGGTTTTCTGGCTTCAGATAAAGTCTGAGAAATTGGCTCAGATGTTGGAAGTGAAGGCGAAGATTGAATGTTAATACTTTTTGCTGATGGGGAGATAATAGATTCCCCCAACCCTCCTGGCAAAGGGGGGCTAGTACTAGGAGGTGGGAATTGTCTTTGCTGGGTGTCAAGAGTTTGACGGGTTTTGGTTGGGAGTGGGGAAAGAGAAGAAGGAGCGATCGCCTTCTTTAAACCAGTTTCCCAGAATGCGATCGCCTTCCCTATTTTCACCCCCGGACTTTCTGAGACTGGAGCCGTTTTGACCGTTGTATCCGTTGGCGAAACAATAATCGGGCGTGCGAGTACCGGCGGCTGTGTCTGAGCGATCGCTGTCCGAATATTAGCAGTCGTCGCTCTTACCGCCGTTGAATGAAGCTTAAAAAGGGCGGCTAACGTCAACGCCGTGCCCAAAGTTGCAGTCACAAGCAGAACCACATCCCCAAAAAAAGAGCGGATAGGCAGCAAAAACCTACCGCTAGAACGGGAATGTCCAGAATTTGGGTCGTCGCGCTTGTGCATGATAACGGGTAGCTTTTAGCTAATTGATTAGGACTTACGCAGAGATCCCCCTTGCATCCCCCGATTTAGCGGGGGGTTAGGGGGATCTAGGTTTCAAGCTTTCAGTGCGTAAGTCCTGTTGATTTTAGATTTTAAATGGAACAATTGCCGATTTAATCCAAAATTCAAAATTGGGCGGCTTTACGCAATGCCTACGGCTGAAACTAGGAGTTACGCAAAGCTTATACATATAGAGCAGGACTTACGCAAAGCTTATACATATAGCGTTCTTGTCGGTTCAATCCCCCTGTGGTTGCCCAAGAGATGTGGTGATGTGCGGCGAGTCCTGATAGAGTTTTTTCGGGTTCAATCCCCCTGTGGTTGCCCAAGAGATGTGGTGATGTGCGGCGAGTCCTGACTAAGAGTTACGCAATGCTTTCACTGGATCGAGCTGGCTGGCTCTTAGCGCTGGCAAAAACCCCGCGCCTACTCCCACCAACAGTGCAGATCCTAGAGACAAAGCAGCTGTCTTGCTTTCAAATTCGTAAGGTAACTTAAAAGTTTCGGCGACAACCATTGTCAACCCATGCACCGAGATAATAGCGGCAGTTCCCCCCAATAAACTCAGGATTGCCGCTTCCAGAATAAATTGCAGCAAGATGTCCCGCTTTTTTGCCCCAATTGCCAGCCTCAAACCAATTTCTGGGGTACGCTCCATTACCGCCGCGATCGTGATATTGGCAATGCCGACACCACCGATCAGCAGTGAGATAATCCCTACAGCTGTCAGCCCATTTGAAGCCATTTCTAGCGTTTGCTGCTGCGCCAAAATTTGCTGCACATTGTTCCTGGCATAAACATCTTTGCCTGGGAAGCGCTGCTCCATCAGTTGCTTGGCTTTATCTGCCAAATCTTTTAAGTCTTCTATTTTGTAAGGGCGTATTTGGATGGAGCCAATGTCGCGGCTACCCGTCAGGGCGTAGTAAAACGACATCGGCATCAATACCTCACCTTCAGGTTCTCGAAAAGATGAGGTAACGGTGGGCACTACCCCGACAACAACATAAGGTCTGGCGTTGGCATAAATGGTCTCTCCAACAGCCTTCTGACCTTTAAAAAGTTTGTCTACTAAAAATTGATCGATCACCACGACAGGGCGATAGTTTTCAAAATCGGCAGGAGTGAAGAAGCGCCCCGCCGCCAATTGCTTACCAGAAGTGAGCAGAAAGTCTTGAGTAACGGGTGTCATCTCAGGTTGGGCTTCTTCATCCTGAAATAAGGTTTGAGGATTCGGATAGAACCCACTAGAGGCACTGATTGCCCGCACGCCCTCTAGCCGCTGTCGCAAGTATTCCATGTCTTCTGACCGGAGTTCCCCTTCCACGTAGACAGAGACCTGAGGGGCGTCTTTCTCAGCTAGTTGCTTGGCAATTACCGCCCGACTGATGCTGCCAACTTGAAGCGTGGCGCTGACTGCCGCTACACCCATGAAAACGCCCAAAGTGGTGAGGGTAGAACGCAAAGGGTTGCTGCGTAGGGAGTTACAGGTGAGCGCTAGGAGGTCGAAGGGAGAGAGACTCATATTAATTAAAAATTAC
>NZ_JBYCCT010000057.1:0-86534 GCF_057473865.1 Coleofasciculus sp. H7-1 | reverse complement strand
CAATTACCAATTACCAATTACCAATTACCAATTACCAATTACCAATTACCAATTACCAATTACCAATTACCAATTACCAATTACCAATTACCAATTACCAATTACCAATTACCAATTACCAATTACCAATTACCGATTTCTTCTGATTCTTCTTTCTAATTTATCTTGGGCAATGACGGGCGTTCCTGGCTCTAGGGAAGCATCAGGCGGGGGCAGCACTACTGAGTCGCCCGGTTGCAAGCCCGAAGTTACTTCCACGGTCGTTAATCCCTCTAGCCCCAAAGATAAGTCCCGTTTTTGCGCCTTGCTTTGAGAGTCTCGCACCCAGACAAAGGGTTTAGGACTAGAGCGCTGTATGGCTTCCGTATTCAAAACCACTACGTTCTGGCGCTGCTGCAAAATGATTTCGACGCTGACTTGGCTGCTAGGAATTAATGTGCGGGTGGGTTGGTCAAGCTTGACGATTGCAGGCACAGTGACTTGCCCAGATTGGCTTTCCTGCTCGCTGCTGCTAGATGCGATCGCTTGGGGATACAAGCTTTGCACTCGTCCGGTGAATTTCTTGGCATCGGGGCCAATCACACTAATGCGGACAAGTTGGTTGTTCTTCACTTTGGCGGCATTGAGCGTGGAAAGATTGAGTTTCACTAACTCTTGTGTCGGATCGCCCAAAGTCAACAGCTCATCCCCTATATTGACCCCATTCCCATTCTTGACCATGATGTTGAGAACTTTGCCACCAATGGGTGCAGTGACGATGTTGTTTTGGAGTTGCTGCTGAAGATTTTTGATTTCCAGCACCTTCACCTGGATATCCCGACTTGTAGTATCCACTTCTAATTGCGCCTGCCGCAGTTCAGCTTGTGCAGTTGCCACCTTGTCTAAGATTTGCTGCTGGTCAGTTTGACGCTGCTGCTGAAGGTTCTGGAGTTCCAGGCTACTCGTACTCGCTTCTAACTGAGCGTCCCGGAGAGCAGACTGGGTATCGCGGACGTTTTCTTGCTGATCCTGGAGTTCGTTGGCTGGAATGAAGCCCTTTTCAGCCAAAGCTTGCAGCTGCTTGAGTTCCTGTTGGGCAGCAGTTAGCTTTTCCTGAGCTTCGGCAATTTTCTGCTGATTGCGTTTGATGCTGAGTTCTTGTTTCCGAATCTCCGCCTGCTGATCGATCCGATTTTGGAGTTCTCTTTGGGCAGTTTTTAACTTTTCCTGGGCTTCTACAACTTTCTGGCGACTGCGTGCTAAAGCGAGTTCCTGTTTCTTAATCTCCAACTGCTGGGCGTCGAGGCTCGTTTCTTGCTTGGTGTCGCGCAGAACGATGAGTTTTTGACCGGCTTGAACGCGATCGCCAAGTTGCACTAACACCCGCTCCACAGCGCTTTCTGCTGGGGATTTCAGGGTTTGCTGACCGCTCAATTCAACGACTCCGCTTTCATTGATCGTGTTCTCAACGGTGCCTCGCTCTACTTTTACTAAACGCACCGCCACCGGATCGCCGGAGCGATTTAGCAGCAACCCATAAACTAGCCAACCCCCTAAGCTTGCTACTGCTAGACCTGCTGACCAAGCTAACCATTTGACTCCAGCCTTGAATTCTGGTTTACCCAGTTTCCCGATTCCCAACACTTTGCCCGTCCAGTTTGCAGTGGTAAGCTGAATCACACTGCTACTGATGATAGTTTACCGTTGAGTCTATTTTTGAGTGGGTTTGGAAGCTTGATTTTGTCCGCAGTATTCGCCGCATTGCTGGATGAGTTTGGCGACGATGCCTGTCCAGCCAGTTTGATGGCTAGCGCCAAGTCCTGCACCGTTATCGCCCTGAAAATATTCATGGAACAGAATTAAATCGCGCCAATGGGGGTTGTTTTGAAAAATTTCCAAATCGCCATAAACCGGACGTTTACCTGATTCATCCTGAAGGAAAATTCGGATTAGCCTTTGCGACAATTCTGTGGCGACTTCCCAGAGATTCATCATTTGACCAGAACCTGTGGGACATTCGACTTGAAAATCATCACCCAGGTAGTAATGAAATTTTTGGAGAGCTTCAATAATTAAATAATTAATCGGAAACCAAATGGGACCGCGCCAGTTGGAATTCCCCCCAAATAAGCCGGTGCTGGATTCTGCGGGTTCGTAATCTACCCGGTATTGCTCCCCATTTACCCGGAAAATGTAGGGATTGTCCGCATGAAATTTTGAAACGGAACGAATGCCATAGGGGCTTAAGAATTCGTTTTCATCGAGCATCTTCTCTAAGATCCGGCGGAGTTTATCTCGATAAGCGATCGCCAGTAATCTTCTAGCACCAACCCCTGGCGTTTCCATACACGCGACATTTTGTTTCAGGTTAGGGCGATTTTGAATAAACCATTGCATTCGTTGTTTAAAACCTGGAAGCTTCTCCAACATTTCTGGTTCGATAGTAGCAACTGCTAATAGGGGAATCAGCCCTACCATTGAACGCACTTTTAGTGGCAAATAGCTACCATCGGGTAAATGCAGCATATCGTAGTAAAAACCATCAGCTTCATCCCACAGAGATGTCTCTGCTTCCCCCATACAGTTCATCGCATCAGCGATATAAAGGAAGTGTTCAAAAAACTTGCTGGCGATATCTTCGTAAGCGGAATTTTCCGGTGCCAACTCTAGCGCGATCGCTAGCATATTTAGACAGTACATTCCCATCCAACTTGTACCATCCGACTGTTCTAAGTTTCCTCCTGTAGGAAGTTCCACATTTCTGTCGAAGACACCAATGTTATCCATTCCTAAAAAACCGCCCTGAAATACATTTTTACCCCCGATATCTTTGCGGTTCACCCACCAGGTAAAATTGAGCAGTAACTTTTGAAACACGCGCTCTAAAAACTTCTTATCAGCGCCACCATACATTTTTTGTTCAATCTTGTAAATGCGGAACGCTGCCCAAGCATGAACGGGCGGATTACCATCGCTGAAATCCCATTCATAGGCTGGCAATTGACCGTTGGGATGCATATACCATTCCCGCGTCAATCTATCGAGTTGCCGCTTGGCAAAATCAGGATCGATCGTTGCCAGCGGGATGACATGAAATGCTAAATCCCAGGTAGCAAACCAAGGATATTCCCATTTGTCCGGCATAGAAATAATGTCATCATTGAAAAGATGAATCCACTCATAATTTCTAATGGTTTGGCGCGACTTTGGTGACGGATTAATCGCATCACCTTTTAACCATTCCTCTACAACGTAGTAATAAAATTGCTTATTCCACAACATTCCAGCGAAAGCTTGTCGTTGCACATTTCGCCTGTCTTCCGTTAGAGAACACGGAGAAGAAACTTGTTCGTAAAATTCATCAGCTTCGCGTTGGCGATTTTGAAAAATCGTGTCGAAATCAACGCCAAATGGTTCTGTAAAGTCGGGAAAGTCACTTAGCCGTAGTCGAATGACTTTGGTTTCGCCTGCACCAATTTTTAATATATAATCTGCGGCAACTTTAGTTCCTATTTGATTAGGATTTACAGCATCTTTTTGACCGTTTACAATATAATTATTAATTCCATCTTTTACGTAGGGAGAGGGATTACTTACCCCAAATAATCTTTCCCGATTCGTTTCATTTTCTGTGAACAATAATAGAGGAGGCGTTTCCTCGCCTTGGTTTCCCTCACAATAAAGCCAGCGTTCGCCCAGCGTGGCTTCAGTAGCTTCTAAAATACTCAGATTATTGTCACTTTTGAGCTGTTTAATTATAGGCTTCTCTTGAGAATTATTCCAAGACCATGTATTGCGAAACCAGAGGGTTGGCAGAAGATGCAGAGTTTTCTCTTCCGTTCCTCGGTTGACAGCACTGATTTGAATTAAGATGTCCTCCGGTGAATTCTTGGCATACTCGACAAAAATATCGAAGTAGGCGTCGGAATCAAACACTCCAGTATCGAGTAATTCAAATTCTCGGTCTTGATAACCTCTACACTTATTTTCTTCAACGAGTTGGGAATAAGGAAAGGCTTGTTGTGGATATTTATAGAGACATTTCATGTAAGAATGGGTGGGGGTGTTGTCAAGATAGAAGTATTGTTCCTTGACATCTTCCCCATGATTTCCTTCGTTTCCGGTTAAGCCAAAAAGCCTTTCTTTAAGTATTGGATCTGCCCCATTCCAAAGCGCGATCGCAAAACAAAGTCGCTGATGGTTATCCGAAATTCCGGCAATCCCATCTTCTCCCCAGCGATAAGCGCGGGAACGAGCCTGATCGTGAGTAAAATAGTCCCAAGCTGAGCCATCAGGACTATAATCTTCTCTCACCGTTCCCCACTGTCGCTCGCTCAAATAAGACCCCCATCGCCGCCAATGAGCTTGGCGATCGCGGTCTTCTTTTAATCTTTTTTCTTCTGGAGTCATAGTACTGTTAAATTATTAACAATTTTCTAATTAAACTCAGGAAAAACTTAAGTTAACGGTCGAATGATGCGACAGGGATTGCCAGCAGCCACGACATTTTCAGGAATATCTTTAACAACAACACTACCAGCTCCAATTGTGGTGTTGTCGCCAATTGTCACCCCTGGACAAATGATAGCGCCGCCTCCAATCCAGACATTATTGCCAATCTTAATCGGTGCAGCGAGTTCCAGACCAGTTTGACGGATTTCGGGATCGGTTGGATGATCGGCGGTGTAAATTTGCACGTAAGGGCCGCACAAGACATTGTCACCGATATGAACGGTATTACAGTCTAGAATTATGCATCCATAATTCATGTACAACCCGTTGCCAGCGTAAATATTGCTGCCGTAGTCGCAATGAAAAGGAGGTACAATTTGAACCTTCACTCCTACCTGAGCGAACAAGTCGTTGAGAATTTGCGATCGCAATAGCTCTTCCTCAGTTGTAGCGTTGTACATTCTTAATAGACGACACGCCCGCTTGTTCTCAGCAGCTAGTTCCGGGTCAGAGGCTAGATATAGCTCACCTGCCAGCATCTTCTGTTTTTCCGTTTTTTCCACGGCGTTGCTTCCTGCACACTCTCTACAAGTATGCGTTGATCTACAGGCGCGATCGCAAAGCAATGAGAAATAGCCGCTTTTTTATCCCAAACTTTCCTCGTTTACTCACTGCTACCTGGTAACAAGAAAAAAGGATGCTCCGCCTCCTCCTTTGGTAAGAAATTCAAGTATGCATTCCCAAGCATCTGCCTGAGAACGAGAAATTCGGATTATTTTCTCAGATGGGTAGCGATCGCTTCTAGAAGTGAGGCAGTTGTAAACGGTTTAGTAAGATAACCGTTTGCACCTAAGAGTTGCCCTTGGCGAAAGAAGTTTTGAGTCGTATCAGCCGTGAGAAAGATGAAGGGAATTGTGGCTGTAATTGGGTCAGAACGAAGCGCTCTGAGAACTTCGTACCCATCAAGTTCTGGCATTCTAACATCACATAAAATCAGATCGGGAAGAAATTCTTTTGCCAATTGCACTCCGATGCTACCATTTTCAGCACCAATGGCAATAAATTCTCCTTCAATCAGGATGTCTAGGATGCTCTCACGGATGACTTCTTCATCTTCAATCACTAACACTTTTGTCATCAGTTCCTATCTAACTATTCAACGACGGTATGACAACAAAAATGGTGTGCAGCAATTCCATTGCTCAACCCACTTGTATCAGTTTTATTTAAGATGTTACTCTCAAAAAAACTCTCTTGTTTCTGAGGGTCGATCTCCACCAATCGAGAGTGCCTTCTTGCTCTGCTTCAACTGCTTCCAGAGACGCTTCACTTGTTCGTATGCTTGTTCGGGAGCAAGCTTGCCTCCGGTTTCTAGAGCAGAAATGTAGCCAACTTTGTGAGCAAATTCTTGCAAATTGGCATTAAAAGCGAGATGTTCGGGTGTAAATGAGCCGTAGTAGCGACTTTGAGGGGAAAGAAAGCTGTTTTTGCTCACTTGGTCAGGATTGGTCATGGCTATCTTTTTATGACATTGAGTCTTAATTTCAAAATCTCTTGTTGATGTTACCTTAACCTAAATTTAATCTGGTTCGATTACTCCCTAGGGAATATTCACAAATATCAACTTTCCTGGCAACCCAAACAGTAGGGATGATGTTCCGGCTTGGCTTCGCCGCTGTAACGTTGAGTCAACTGTGCATCCAACTCACATCTTGTACCAGTCGCATTACCAGCATCAGCGATAGAATCTCACAATGCTGAGGTTACGGAGCCAGAGCGATCGCCTGAATCAACTGCTAACATCAGGAAATGAAATCTAAGCCGCCACTCATTGGAATTACTACCGCTGGTCAGATGGATACGCGCCTGTTTAGCATCAGAGGCGACTATGTAGAGGCAGTGCGCTTAGCGGGTGGCTTACCGATGTTGCTGCCACCGGGAGAACCCGATCCCGCAGCCATCTTAGAAAGAATTGATGGTTTGATCTTCTCTGGCGGGGGTGATATTGACCCCGCTATTTACAACGACTCATCCCATCCCACCGTTTATAACGTCGATCGTCAGCGCGATACCTTTGAGCTAGCCTTAGCCAAGCTGGTTTTAGATACAGATATCCCAGTCTTGGGTATTTGTCGCGGTTTAGAAATTTTGGTAGTCGCAACAGGTGGCAACTTGGTGCTGCATCTGCCGGATGAATTTGGGGACGCGATCGCGCACCGCACCCATCAGTCTCGCTTCTGCGAACATCGCGTGCAAATTGATCCCGACAGTCACCTCGCTGCAATGATTGGCATCACAGAGCCGCAGATAGTCTCGTGGCATCATCAAGCTGTGCGGACAGTACCGTCTGGGTGGCGGGTTACGGCACGCGCTTCTGATGGCGTAATTGAAGCGATGGAACACGAACACCATCCTTGGGCGATCGCGCTTCAGTGGCATCCAGAACTCGCTCTCCACGATCCTTATCAGCAACGCATCTTTCAGGCATTAGTCGAGACAGCACGTAAGCGCACGATCTAATTTTCAAGAGATCGAGGTGTTCTCGACTACAACGCACTGGTACATCTCGAAAAGGCTCAGGACTTACGCAAAGCTTATACATATAGAGTTAGGGGCAATCCCCCTGTGGTTGCGGTAGCAGATGTGGTGATGTTGCGTAAGTCCTGAAGCTGAAGGATGAAAAAATTCTGTTTTATAGACTCTTGATGAAGGTGATTCTGAATTATTAAAGATCATCAAACAAGAAAGAAAATCGCTAAGTTTAACGGAACAAGTAAGACAAATCGATGAAAATTTAAGAATTTACTTAGAATTTGATGATGAATTAGCTTTGAAGCGGCACATTCAGCAAGTAAAGGCAGCCCAAGATCAGTTAAGGCAGCTACAGCCTAAACTGGATAATCTTATACAAAATTTAGAACTAAATGTCGAGCTTAGCGATCGCATAAAAGCTTTTGTATTTTACTTCGGAAAGTCTATTTTTGCCATAGACTGGGTTGATGATGAGGAAGGTCTTATCTTATCTCATGCTGATCAGGTGACAACAGCCGCAAGTATTTTTAATGATTGTGAAGCTCTCAAACACAAAACTGATGCTTTAGTTGACAAAGCTAACAAACTAAGAGGACAGGTAGAAGAATCTCTAAAACAGCTTGAAAAACAAAAACGTCGGCAACAAGATGAACTCCAGCAACAAGCGCAAAAAATACCTGTGGAGGTAAAAAAATATAGTTACACGGAGGCAGAACCTGCAAAAAATTGCCATCGCGTAAAAATTCTATTGGCGACATCAATTGTGGCAGTTTTAGGTTATGTAGGATGGAAAACCTGGTTTCAGTTCCCGCAAAGTCAGCAGGTGACAGCAAACGTAGCTATTCCTGTAAATCCTGGGGAGCATAAACCGAATCCTAAACCAGAACAAGCAGTGGCAAATTGGGAAACTGCCCAGAAATTAGCTATAGAAGCAGCTAATATGGTTCAAAACGCACCTCATCCCCTAGAAGTTTGGCAGCAATCAACAGTCAAATGGCAAGAAGCAGTCAAGTTATTAGAAGCGATTCCAGAGGATTCTTCTATTTCTACTCAGGCTAAGGAAAAGCTTATTACCTATCAAACTAACTATACTACTATTAGTAACAGACTCGTAACTGAACAGAAGGCAGCAGCAAATCTGGAAGCTGCCCAAAAATTGGCCTGGGAAGCTGCCCTTATGGTTCAAAACCCACCACATCCTGTAGAAAACTGGCAGAATGCTCAGTCCAAATTGCAGCAGGCAATTAACTTATTAAATACCATTCCGCAAGGTACATTTGTTGCGACTAAGGCTAAAGATAAGCTAGCTAACTATCAAATTAACTACAACACTATTAGTAATTTAATCAAATATCAATCGCCGCTGATTTCTGTAAGAAATTGAAATGCGCTCGCATCCATTATCCCCATACTCAAATTCAAGAGCGATCGCGTCTAAACTCAAGCAATAGCGATTGCTACCTTTCCTAACTCAATTCATCTATTGTCCAATCTTCTAAATTCAGACTAGGAATCCGTGCAAAATCCTGCCGATTGCGCGTAACCAAGATACCATTCCTCGAAATCGCAATAGCAGCAATCCGTAAATCTTGCGTGCCAATCCGGACTCGTTGACGAACCAATTCTGCATAACAATTGCCAGCATCTTGGTCAAAATCAAGCAAGTTGACAGTTCTGAAGTAATTTAAGGTAGCCGCCAACCTTGCATAAGCTGATATCAACGCCTCTGGTGAGTTAGCCCGCCTGATACTATTAAGCCGTCCATACATTTGTTCTTCGACTGTAATAATTGTGACACCAATCTCTTCCGGATTGACTGCATTAACACGCTGGTTTACAAGTAGATGTCCTTGTTGAAAAAGCGAAACAATATCTGTATCAAGTACCCACAAACTCATTTATCCTCATTTTCGGCATCAAGTTGCTGATAGTAGGCTTCCATTTCCTCATCACGTTCGCGACGAAGGGCTTTTATATCCTCCAGCATTTCATCAAATTTCGGATCGTCCTTAAACATTCCCGCAAACTTCATCCAAGGATGTTCGGGTTTAGGCAATTCAATTTCCAAAGAAACTATTTCCGCCTTTTCTAGACGCGCTGTTAAAAGCTGACGTAGATTTGTTAGCGCTGCTTCGCGGGTAGCACCAAAAGTAGTGCAGTCTGGCAAACCCAACACACTTGCCATATAGCTACCTTGTTTTTGGGCTTCAATCAATACAGGATAGGTCAACTTAGTCAAGTTGCCTTCAGAAGAAGTTAAAAAATTGACACTCATAAGATTCAGCCTATACAAACTTCCCTTTAGATCATAACTCCTCGCTCTGCGTCACGAAAATACTAGAATGCGATCGCTTATTATTTGAGTGCGAAATTGAAGTGCGATCGCTACCTAAACAACCGCTAAACAGAACAACTAAATCTAGATAAGAGGCGATAGTTGCACTGAAGATACGCGAAATTTATTAACGCATTAAAGGACTCCCGTGGTGATGGACTAAATACCACTTTTGTGCCATTCGCTCAAAAATATTCGTCGCCATCGATTGTGCTTTAACTCTTCTGCCACCACTGACTTGAAACACATTTTCGACAAGCACGACGTAGGCAATATTATCTCGAATTTCTGTAGCGATAATTTCTGTTTCTATTTCGATGTAACTGGTGTTTTTAAATATCTGCTCCCAGGAAGAGCGAATTTCCTTCCCCCCTTTAAGTGCTTTGCGTCCGGGGTGTATACAAAGAGTACCTGTTCCCTGCGAACAGATCGCACTCATCGCATTGATGTCTTTTTTCTCAAAAGCTCGATAGAAAGCCTGATTTGCTGCTAATACCTCTTGCTCGTCGCTCATTGTTGCCCCACCTGATTTAAGTTTCTGATAGAATCAATTATTGCCTTCTTAGCTTAGGTGTTTCAGTATCAAAATATTCACGCCAGCGACTAATCCGACCCTCTTTGAAATTAATAACAATGACATCATCGGCTTTGTTACGACGACCAGTTGCATTTTCAGGATCTTCGTAATACCACTCGACTACTGCGCGATCGCCATCAACGATAATCTGCGGAATCTCAATTCTTACATCTGAATACTGCTGAGCAAAATGAGTGACTTCTTGCCGAATTCTCTCTTGTCCCTGCCATCGTTGACCCGGTACGATGATTTCACCGTCGGGCGCAAACAGTGCCGCTAGAGCCTCGGCGTCACGAGCAATCCAGGCATCTCTAGCGATCGCGATCGCTATCCGAATGTCTTCCGGATTCATATACTGATTGGCAAACGCACCTTTGCTAAAAGCTATATTCAATAATATGACTCCTAACCCTACCCATGTAAACAATTTTAAGTGACAAATATCTCTTATTTTACTCTTCATTAGCTGAGCCTCTATAGTGCTGTTGCCAGACGCTATTAATAGAATATTCAAGGCTATAGCAATTGTATTTGATTTGTAAAATAGTCTTTTTTAACGAACCGCAGAGGACGCAGAGGACGCAGAGGAAAGAAATACAGAGAAAATTTATAAGTCAGTTAGGAATGCTATACACGCCTCTAGCAGCAGAATGAGTTTATCCTGAGAATCAGATTAATTTACCTAGAAAGTATCTAAAAAATTCCTCAGTTAAATATCAGCATTTTAAACGCCATCTCTAAAGATAAAATCATCTAAACCCTAATTTCTTGAGCAATAATTTTTTTTAAGTCTGAGATAGAGACTGACAGAGCCAAATGTTGTATCAAGGATTAAAAATCATGAAGCTAAACCACTTAGCAATACTAGGGATGACGTTCCTGGTAACTTCTGTTGCTACAGGACTGACAGAAATCCCACTATTTAAAGCCGTCAGTCCAACTTTTACATCAAATGGAATTGCTGTAGCGCAAACTCGCCCCACAACTCGCTCTGGCACCTTTGTTGCCGCAGAACAGCCCACCTCTGGAACCGCTCGTATTGTTACAGAAAATGGACAACGCTACTTAGAATTTAATGCTGCTTTTAAGACGAGCGAACAAGGGCCGGATCTTCATGTTATTCTAGACACTTCTGAAAAGCCGCCGCAGACGTATCAAAACCAAAACCGTTTCATAAACCTAGGCAAACTCCAAAAAGTTAGCGGCGCTCAGCGCTACCCGATTCCTGCTGCTATTAACCTGGCAAATTTCAAATCTGTCGTCATCTGGTGTCGTATGGCAAATGCAACCTTTGGCTATGCTTCGCTCGGTGGTGCTAGCAACGCCAGCACTCGTTAGTCTCGTTGAATTTCAAGATTGCTGCTACAGAAAATGAGATCCCCGACTTCGTAAGAGAAGTCGGGGATCTGAACTGCTGGCAACTCACAACTAAAATAGGATTGCTATAGGATTTTGAATTTTGGATTGTAGAAGACTTGCAATTATCCTCGTCTCTACCAATCGGTAGCTTCAGAAATTCAAACATGGCAACGGTCAAACAAAATAGGATTACCAAGGAAGGTAACGGGGGTTAATAAAATCTCATCTCAGCGCTTCTTATCACCCTGTCAGAAAATTTACCTTAAAGTAGACTCAGGCTGGTAAGGAAATAGGCTTGATGCTGGAATTTTTGAACATCTTTTTTACTTCAGGAGGGTTTATCCCCCACGGACATTGCTACCTCTGGAAGCCAGATTTGGTGTGGCTTCATATCGTGTCCGATTCTCTGATTGCCCTTGCTTATTATTCGATCCCAGTGACGCTGTTCTACTTTGTCCGAAAGCGTCAGGATCTCCCATTTGACTGGATTTTTCTGCTATTTGGGTCGTTTATCATCGCCTGTGGTACCACCCATGTCATGGAGATTTGGACGCTTTGGCATCCTACTTATTGGCTGTCGGGGTTCCTCAAAGCAATTACCGCATTAGTTTCGGTGTATACTGCTGCGTCTCTGGTGCCATTGGTTCCTAAAGCGCTTGCTCTCCCAAGTCCAGCTGTACTAGAGGCAACTAACCGAGAACTGGAAAACCAAATCGCTTACCGCTTGCAGACAGAGGCGGCGCTGCAAGCTAGCGAAGAGCGATTCAAGAGTGCCTTTGACTATGCGGCGGTAGGAATGGCGCTGGTGGCAACAGATGGGCGCTGGCTGGAAGTCAATCGTTCTTTATGCAAGATTGTTGGCTATGCGGAGCAAGAATTACTGGCTACGAACTTCCAGGCGATTACGCATCCAGACGATTTGGAAACCGATCTGGAATATATGCACCAAATGCTGGCTGGCGAGATTCGCCATTACAACCTGGAGAAGCGATACCTCCACAAACAGGGACACATTGTATGGATTTTCTTGAGCGGGTCGCTGGTGCATGATGTCAAGGGTGAACCATTCTATTTTAATGCTCAGATTCAAGACATCACGCAGCGCAAGTTGGCAGAGGAGGCGAGAAAGGCATCGCAAGCGCGGCTGGCTGGGATTTTGGATATTGCTGAGGATGCAATTATCTCGGTAGACGAAACTCAACAAATTACCTTATTTAACCAGGGTGCGGAAAAAATCTTTGGCTATACCGCGAGTGAGGTAATCGGTCAGTCCTTGGATTTGCTGCTGCCAAAGCAGACTGCGATCGCTCACCGTCAGCATATTCATAATTTTGGCACCTCTAAGGGTACAGCACGGAAAATGGGAGAGCGCCGCGAGGTTTTTGGGCAGCGTAAAGATGGTATGGAGTTTCCGGCGGAAGCTTCGATTTCTAAGCTGGAATTAGCTGGAGAAAAAATATTTACCGTGATTTTGCGAGATATCACTGAGCGCAAACGGGGGGAAGAAGCTTTATCGCAAGTAGCCTCGATTGTCGAGTCTTCAGAGGATGCGATCGTGGGCAAAACACTGGATGGAACCATTACCAGCTGGAACTCTGCGGCTGAACGGATCTATGGCTATACCGCCCAAGAAGTCAAGGGGCAGTCAATCTCGATTCTGCTGACATCCGACCATCTCAATGAGATGCCGTCAATTTTGGCAAGAATCAAGCGGGGAGAACGCATCCCCCCTTATGAAACCGTGCGTCTTAGAAAAGACAACAAGCAAATTGATGTGGCGATCGCGATCTCTCCAATCAAGAATCGGACGGGTCAGGTTACGGGTGCCTCAGCGATCGCCCGTGACATTAGCGATCGCCGCGCCGTAGAACGCCTCAAAGATGAGTTTGTCTCCATCGTCAGCCACGAACTGCGGACGCCCCTAACCTCGATTCGCGGTGCCCTCGGCTTGCTGGCAGGGGGTCTGCTCACTGCTAAACCTGAAAAGGCTCAACGGATGCTGGAGATTGCCGTCTCGAATACCGACCGTTTAGTGCGCCTGATTAACGACATCCTCGATATTGAGCGCATTGAGTCGGGTCAGGTGGCGATGGAGCATCAGATTTGCGATGCCGCAACTCTGATGCTTCAGGCATCCGAAGTGATGCGGACAATGGCTGACAAAGCAGGAGTCACCCTATCCGTGTCTCCCACATCCGCCCAACTGTACGCCGATCCTGACCGGATCATCCAGACCCTAACGAACCTACTCAGCAATGCCATCAAATTCTCGCCTCCTAACAGCAGCGTCTATCTCAGTGCTGAAATTCAACCGGCAAGGGAGCAGCTTGTAGAGACGCAATTTATCGCTTCTGGAGCCGGGGAGCGTGGAATAGGGGAAGAATTTACTCCCTCACCTCCTCAACCTCTCACCCTCACGGTATTGTTCAAGGTGAAAGATCAGGGACGGGGGATTCCAGCACAGAAGCTGGAAAGCGTCTTTGAACGATTCCAACAAGTTGATGCCTCTGACTCGCGCGATAAAGGCGGCACAGGTCTGGGATTAGCCATCTGCCGCAGCATTGTGCAACAGCATGGAGGTCGTATCTGGGTCGAAAGTACGCTGAATGAAGGCAGTACGTTTTTCTTCACACTGCCACTGTTGAGCGGTAAGACACGAGTGCTGAATGCTGAGGATGAACGGGAGAATCTCTCTCAGGGGAATGCAACTACAGATCCAGCAGAACATCTAGATACTCAGTACGATGCCGTACCCTTACCTTTGGACACCGACAATGCACAGGGTACTTCTCTAGTGCTGGTGTGCGATGATGAGCCTGCGGTCTGTGCGGTAGTACAAACTTTGCTAGAACAGCGCGGCTACCAAGTCAAGACGGCTTTCTCAGGTCAAGAAGCAGTAGAATTGGCGCTACAGGAGCAGCCTGCCGTGATTCTGCTCGACCTGATTATGCCCGATATGAACGGCTGGGAAACAATGGCGGTTTTGAAACAGCAACCAGATACCAGAGAGATTCCGATCGTCATTTTCAGCGTTTTATCCCTAGAGGAAAGTAATATCCTCAAATCTTCTTTAGAGAATAAGATTTTAAGTAGTCTGCTGGATATAGACCTTCCGCAAACCGATCTTGGTCAGTTGCAGCAGTCTGAGCAGTCTGATGCGATCGCTTCCAATACAATTGCAATGGAAAATGCAGCCGTTTCTGATGTTGGCAGCGCGGATTCTACAATCAACGACATTTCGCCTCCGGTATCGCTTCGGGCAAACTCAGCTGATGGTAAGCCGCGCACTCCTGATTTTACCGGCTGGGTTCGCAAACCCCTGAATGAGGCATCATTATTTCAAGCACTGGAGCAATCGTTGCAACAGGCAAAGGTTGCCAGAGTTTTGCTGGTGGAAGACGACTTGGATCTCGCGCGGGTACTGATTGCTAGGTTTGAGCGCCACGGTTTGGAAATTATCCACGCTAAAAACGGACGCGAGGCAATCCAAAAATTAGCAAATATGAATCCCGATCTGCTAGTGCTGGATATCGTGCTGCCGGAGTACGATGGTTTTGCTGTAGTAGATTGGCTGCGTCAGTGCGGTAGCGAAGCGGTTTTGCTCTTAACAAATCGCCTGCGCCAAATCCCAATCGTGGTATATTCTGCTAAAGATTTGGACAATGCTGAACGAGAGCGGCTGCGGCTGGGACAAACCGAGTTTCTCACTAAAGGTCGGATTACTCCAGAACAATTTGAAGGGCGCGTCATTGCCTTGCTGAATCGGATGGTTCCCAACAGGAAGGAAAACTGCAATAGTGACAACGAAGCGCATCCTGGTAATTGATGATGAAGAGGATATTCGGGAAGTGGCTCAGCTGAGCTTAGAAATGGTAGCCAGCTGGGACGTCTTGACAGCGAGTTCTGGGAGGGAAGGGCTTGCCAAGGCTGAAGTTGAACCACTTGACGCCATCCTTCTGGATGTGATGATGCCCGACTGGGACGGTACAACTACTTTTCAACAGCTGCAAGCCAATCCGGCAACCCAGCACATCCCCGTGCTGTTGTTAACTGCTAAAATGCAGGCTGCCGACCAACGCCGTTTCGCTCAACTAGGAGTAACGGCAGTGATTGCGAAACCTTTCGACCCGATGACTCTTGCAGATCAAGTTGCGAAGTCTTTAGGATGGGATGTGTGAACTGATACTAAGTTGTTCTTGTTCAAGCGTAGGTTGGGCGAGCGGTACTCAACCCAACCAAATATAACTGACATCTTGCACCATTCTCAACAAGCCGCTAATCCCGCCCGGAACTCAAGTTCCGGGCTTACAGAATCAAGTCCATTGAAATGGACTGAAATTATTCCCCAGTCCAGGTTTCGTGGACTTGAGCTATAAGCTGTGGGGTTTGAACCCCTGGCGGGTTATTGCAACTGGTGCCAGCTCTCAGATATAAGCAGTTGGGTAACGCTTACGCTCTACCCAACCTACTATGTCTCAGGGCAACCTAGTATCAGAACAGGACTTACGCAAAGCTTATACATATAGCGTTTTTTCGGGTTCAATCCCTCTGTGGTTGCGGTGGCAGATGTAGTAATGTTGCGTAAGTCCTGAGAAGTTAGCTAGATCGTTCTTTTGATAAATAGACCAGCTTCTTGAATGAATCTTCTCTACACTCCCAGCGCTCTGCGAGTTTGCGGTCCCACTATTCCATCTGCACGTAAGCCATTTCTCGACTGAAAGTTCCGAACTGCTCTTTGAGTCACGGAACCATAATATCCAGTCGCTGAAACTCCCAAAGCTGATTGAACTTGTCGAACCGCAGAACCTCTAGAGCCTAGGCTGAGATATGCACCCCCAACACCAGAACCCGAACCCGAACCAGAACCCGGTCTCGTGCTGATATAGTTAGCAGCAACGTAACGACCCGTAGAAAGCTTGGCAAACCCGTTGCGATAAGCCACAACTGGTGCAAGTACAGCTCCATTACGGACGCAGCTATGCACTCCGTAAGATGTGCTGGGACCGTAGCGAACGTTGAGACAACGACCGTTTGTATTTACAAAATACTGTGCTGCGTTGGCTGGTTTGAGGTCGCTGAGACCTCCGAACAAGAAAGCT
This sequence comes from Coleofasciculus sp. H7-1, assembly GCF_057473865.1. Taxonomy (NCBI): domain Bacteria; kingdom Bacillati; phylum Cyanobacteriota; class Cyanophyceae; order Coleofasciculales; family Coleofasciculaceae; genus Coleofasciculus; species Coleofasciculus sp. H7-1. The sequence continues at coordinate 70,201 of NZ_JBYCCT010000057.1, read as the reverse complement.
ACGCCAAGTAAACCCAGCCAAGCTGAACTCGGTGGTTGCTTCCAGTTCAGCGAAAAGTCACGCAGATGATACTCGATACCAGCTTCTGTTTCTTCATAGGTATTAGAAACATGAATGTAAGCAAGCGTTTCCATGATTTTTCTCCTTATGGTTGAGAAACACTTTTTGATGCTTCACGATCGCTGCTGAGTTTTTCGGAAACATTTTTGAGAAACTAGGTGATTTTCTGATGAATTGTGGAGTTTCAGCAGCGTTAGAGGAAGCCAATGTGCAACTTATTTCTAAATTAGATGCTCAAACTGTAGCCGTTCCAAACCATGCAGACACTTCAGCTATACACAAATAATGCAAGCTGACAGTTGACGATGCAATCAACGGGTCTTCCCGAAATATCTGGTCTATCCCTTCTCTAGACTGAATCGTTTGCTCAGTTGTCTGACCGCTGTTTTAACGAAATCATGCACCCTTTAGAGAAATTGCACCAATGCGGGATGGTAATACTGGTGTAAGTTGGAATCTGTTTATCTGTCAATCGAGACTGTAAGGCTTTAACTCCTCAGATGGTAAAACAATAGTGTAGCCTTTAGTGCAATAGTAGAATCTTAATTTTTTATTCATAAAAAAAGTGAGCAAAGGTAAGTTTTCTAAGAAAAGTTAAGTAAAGGCGATCGCTTTGTCACCTCACAAGAGAAAATCAGGGTAGAGAGAGCGATCGCCCGTAGACAACCTGATAGTGTAGCTTGAGAAGAAATCGGGTAGCGCATTCTTTGGAGATTACCAACCTCACTTGTAAAACCTTTTAGAACCGTGAAATCCTCAAAGAACCGTTAAAAGGCTCAGAACGTATCTGACGACCATTTCGCCAAACTTCCACTCCGCGTGGGCTAATAAAATAGGAATAACTGCCGTTATCCGCTTGATACCGATCCTGTCCAACACGCCAAGCAGCAAGCTGCATCGAAGCGCTCGGTTGCTGCTTTAATTGCCCCACATAAAACAATTGACCATTTTCCCGACAAACTTTCACGCGAGAGCTTGCCGTCTCACCTTCAATCAAGGCGTTGCTGCATTGATTGAAAGTCTCAGCAACAACAGAAGTAGCTGCCACTGCAATCGGTTGCAGCAGTTTGGGCTGGGTGATTACGCGCGTTACTGGGAGAGAGTTCCCTCCCTGACGACCCCCAGGATAAACATTTAGATTCGGGTAAGGTGTAGTGTTGTTGCCTCTAGTGTCCGCGTCGTTGCGTACAGCCTGAGACACTGGAGGCGCAATGGGTTTAGGCGCAGCGGTTGCTATTTGCAGCGGTGGAATCCTGCCTGCGACTAAAGAGGGCAATCCGGCAGCCGGGTCAACCGCTAGACGACCATCAGGATGAAATTCAAAGTGGAGGTGAGGACCTGTACTATTGCCTGTCGAACCCATCTCGGCAATTACTTGACCCTGAGTAACTTGTTGACCCTTGCTCACCAAAAGACGACTATTGTGACCATACACCGTGTGGCTTCCATTACTGTGCTGGATTTCTATTTCATTGCCTAATCCCCATCCCGAATCATCACGACCAGCTTTGATGACTGTACCCGATGCCGCAGCAACAATCGGAGTCCCAGTGCTACTCGCAATATCAATTCCTTCGTGATAAGTATTAAAGCCTCTAGTGATATTCCCTTGAGTGGGCCATATCAAGCCAGAAGCAAGGGAGGGATGACCTTGAGTAGGGGAATAGTCTTTTGCTTGAGTCAGGACGCAGAAATTTGTCCCTAGCACGGTGGCGCATGAGATAACGCCAATTAAGCTATATTTACGGAATTGAGAAATGGCGAGTTGTTTCATTAGATCAGAGCCTGGAAGAAGAAGGGTCTAGGAAGCATGCTTGGTTATCTGGTGGCTTCAGCTTTGAGCTAGCAATATCAGGACAATCGCTGAGCAGATTGGGATACCCGTTTAAAGTGGGATAGTAGAACCTCCTCCTATCTTCACAGAGGAAGCCGCGTCCCCCAATCCCTCCCTCAACGGGGAGGTGCTAGCGAGTCATTAAACCCGTCTGAAAAGTAGTTGAACTTTGTGCTATTCACTTGAAGTTGAGCTTTTGGACAGGTCTAGAGATTAAGAATCTTGCTATTTAGTTTAATTGGATATTTTCTATTAGAAGGGTTGCTTAGAAGTATGTTCCTTCTTTGGGGATAGAGCAAAAACTACTCAAAAACGCTGATAAATGACTTAATTTGTGCAAATTTGCTCTAATTCAGAACGACTTACGCAACATCACCACATAGTAAGGGCAACCACAGGGGGATTGAACCCGAAAAAATGCTATATGTATAAGCTTTGCGTAAGTCCTGACATATCGCTTCTCAATGAACCAAATACAGCAGCTCAAACGGGAGCATCTCAATTAAAGTAAAAATACCTGGCGACTGAAGTCGCGGCTATAAAAACCAAGTCCGCCTACGCGGACTAATAACAATAACGTCAAGAGTACATTTAGCCTGGTCGGCAGGCTTTGTTTTTGTAGCCCCATTCCAGTCTGTGGGTGATTTGCATGCGCTGGAATGCACCCGCTCAAACAGCCTGACTGCAAAGAAGTGTTAGATATTTGGCTAATTCTTATTGAATAAATCTATCGGATTATTTCTGAAGGAAATGAAAGTTACACCAAGTGGCAGAGGAAGCCGCAAAGTTGAAAATGATACTTTGTAAGTGTCAGCCAACAAAAGAAGTTTAAATAAACTGTTCATTTAGCTTCATTTTCAGACACATATCAATTACTTAACTCTAGTTTTTGCCCTGGTTGGGCACAGGAGACTATTATGGAACGACCCATTGAATTGTCTTTAGAGCAAGAATTTAGCTTGATTTCTTTTGCAGATCAAGTACAGCATATGTCTCGCGAGCAAGCTCAGCAATTTTTGCTCCAGCTACACAAGCAGATGATAATTCGAGAAAATATCTATCAGAACCTGCTGAAGCATCAATGGGGGCTGGATTCAGTCCTGGGATCTGTGTAAAGCTTGAAAGCGATCGCCTAAACTTTGAAAAAATTACATATATATGAGTAAAGCCCTGGTTTATAGCCAGGGCTTTGGGTTTTTAGCTTTGGTTTTTAAATACTTGCACACCTTGGGTTAACGCTGACGTGAAGTTTCTTGGTGCTGCTTGCGGAACAGATTAGCTAGACCGATTAGACCCAGGAAGCCTAACCAGCCCCAACTGGAGTTGCGATCGCTTCTTGCAGAGCGAACTCCTTGGTAAGAGGTGGTGTCTGAAGTCGTGCTATTGGGAGTCGTGCTACCGGGGATAGTAGTTGTATCCGAAGTGGTGCCACCAGGCGTCGTAGTCGTGGCGTCAGGAGCAGTGGTAGTCCCGGAAGTAGTGCCACTAGGCGTCGTAGTCGTGCCATAAGGAGCAGTAGAAGTCCCGGAAGTAGTGCCACCAGGCGTCGTAGTCGTGGCGTCAGGAGCAGTAGAAGTCCCGGAAGTAGTGCCACCAGGCGTCGTAGTCGTGCCGTAAGGAGCGGTGCTAGTCCCTGAAGTAGTGCCACCCGCACCCGTCGTACCGGAAGTTGCACCACCAGGAGTCGTGGTTGTACCGGAAGTGCTACCACCGGGAGTCGTGGTTGTACCGGAAGTGCTACCACCGGGAGTCGTGGTTGTACCGGAAGTAGTGCCACCAGGAATCGTGGTTGTACCGGAAGTAGTGCCACCAGGAGTCGTGGTTGTACCGGAAGTGGTACCACCCGCACCCGTTGTACCGGAAGTTGCACCACCGGGAGTCGTGGTTGTACCGGAAGTAGTGCCACCCGCACCCGTCGTACCGGAAGTTGCGCCACCTGCACCAGTGCTAGTACCGGAAGCTGAACCACCTGCACCAGTGCCAGTTTGGGCAAAAGCAGGCAGAGTTAAGGGTAGAGTAGCTAAAGTGAGGGCGAAGGTACTTGCAAAAAGAACTTTGGACAAATCAGAAGGTTTCATCGTAGTGGTTGCTCTTATTCTCTAGAACTCTGCGGCTTCCTATTATTCAAAAACGGTCTTGTCAACTTCATTGACGGCTGAATTGAGAAGACAGATATGCTTCCCGCTCATGAAGCCCCGATCTAGGACAATCGTGGTTTAGAATACGGGTCTGGAATTACCAGAGCATTTCGCTATTGTGCATCTAAGAGCGATCGCTCTTATGCAGAATAACTGCCATCATTTCCCTCTACTTCTACCTGAGGGATTGACTTGACGTTAAGTCAGTCTGTGCTTATGAATACAAACAGTTCTGTGTGGAGCTATGCTATGCTATGCTTCTCTCGATAGCACAGTACATAAGCCTAGGGATTGGTTGGGACTTTGTCATTGAGGGGAGAGTATTTTCCTTTCGTTGTGAACTTTCCTTGGCTATTTTCCCCTTTTCTCTATCTGCTTTACAGTTTCTCTGAGAAAGCGATCGCTCAACACTCAGTTTGTAACACAGAGTCAGGATTCATCACTCCTTTGGGGAGGGTGAGCTAATTCTCCCAGAGAAGTCACTATCTACTCTTCAGTAACTTGGCAAAAAAGTCTTTCCATGCAATTCCTCGAAGCATACTCCACTTTCAATAAAATTTATTAATAAATTATTAATGTGTTTATTTAAAGCACAAATAAGATTATTTTTTGTGTGGCTTTAAATATTAAAATGTTCGCAAAAAACTTTTACAAGCTTTTGTACTTGCTACCAAACGCTATGCATAAACTATAAATTATATAGATTGAGTGCTGGATTTTTTAGCTATACAAGCATTTGATTCAACGTTTACTCGATCCAATTCGAGCGATCGCGCGATCGCCAGTTTCGGCGAACACGACTCTTATTCAATAACCTGCGACGCAAGTGTCTAAAGTAATAAACCTAGCCAAACAAGTTACGTGTGATTAGGTGTGGATTGTCACTAAAGAAGATACAGCCATTGAACCTGGACGCAACAATGCTGCTACTTAGAAGCATTTTTCTTTAATTCCTGCGACCCACCCGCATCTCTTCCTTACTCCCACTAGAAGCCGTTATACGTAGAGTTTTTGTATTATTTGGCACAAACTAATTTAACATTAAATTTATTTTTTAGGAAGAAGTAGCGTCATTCCTCTGGTAGAAGCTAGAACTCAACAATAGCAATTATTTTTTTAGCAGTAACAGCAAATTCATTCTCCAGGCAGAAGTCAATGGCAAGAAAAACGGATAAATTAAGCAGAGGTGTTAAGTCAACAAAACTGCTTTAGAGTCGCAAAAAGGTAAACAAGGCAGGAAAACATACTTTCTAGCTGCTTTTTGCAGTTATAGCTAGAAATTTATTCCAAGTGTTTTTTCAGTTCAAGGTTTTCCACTTTGTTCTTATTTTTGTGTAGGTAGGCGATTCTGAAAGCTTTAATCAAATCTACAAATATCTGAGGCTATTTATGTCCCAGCCCAAAAATTTGATGAAGAATAGTGCGAGTAATGGGGGGGCATGGGAGATACAGTTCTCCTTAAAAGATGCACTTGAGTCTCCCTCAGCGAGTGCATTATCTCCAAAATTACAGTCGGATGGTTCCCAAACTTCCTTGTCAAATCCACCGGCACTTATTTGTCTGTCGCATTTGCGTTGGGATTTTGTCTACCAACGACCGCAACATCTCTTGAGCCGCTGTGCAAAGGAGCGAAGAGTATTCTTCATTGAAGAACCGATTTTAAGTTCCGATCCATCTTGGCGACTGGATGTCAGCATCCGTGAAAGTGGTGTCTCGGTGGTGGTGCCTTACTTGAGCGAAGGAATCAGTGAGGATGAAATCATAGCTGCTCAAAAGGGGATGCTCGATGATTTGTTGGCACAAGCGCAAATCCGCGAGTATATCCTGTGGTACTACACACCGATGGCGATCGCGTTCGCGCACCACTTAGATCCTCTAGTCATTATCTACGACTGCATGGATGAGCTATCGGCATTTAAGGGAGCGCCACCCGTGATGATCGAGCGCGAAGCCGAACTCTTTAACCGTGCAGATTTGGTATTTACAGGGGGACAAAGCCTTTACGAAGCCAAGCGCCACCAGCACCCGAATGTCTACGCCTTTCCCAGTAGCATTGAGAGAGCGCACTTTGCCCAAGCAAAAACTCTGACAGAAGAACCAGCCGATCAAATAAATATTCCCCACCCGCGTCTGGGATTCTTTGGGGTAATTGATGAGCGCATGGATCTTGAACTGCTGAGTGGCATTGCCCAAGCGCGACCTGACTGGCATCTGGTTGTGATTGGCCCAGTCGTCAAAATAGATCCCCAAAATCTGCCCCAATACCCCAATATTCATTATCTGGGTGGTAAATCTTATCAAGAGTTGCCTGCATATATTGCTGGGTGGGATGTGGCGTTGTTGCCTTTTGCTCGTAACGAGTCAACCCGCTTTATTAGTCCTACCAAAACTCCAGAATACCTCGCTGCTGGGAAGCCAGTCGTGTCTACCTCCATCCGGGATGTGATTCGTCCTTACGGGGAGATGGGTTTGGTGAAGATTGCAGATACAGTCGCCGATTTCGTTACCGCAGCCGAAGCAGCAATCAAGCAAAATCCTGATGAATCGGAATGGCTGAGTCAGGTAGATGCCTTCCTAGGGCAGAATTCGTGGGATTCCACTTGGGCGCGGATGATGCAACTGGTGGACGGTGTAATGGACGACGCGAGTGTATCTCAAGAATTGCGCGATCGCCTTGCCAAAACCTCAGCGTCAGAATTGGACAAGCGTGCAGGAGTTACCTCGGTTAACAAACCCAAACAAACATCCAAAAGCCAGTCCGCCCAAAGTGAATAAGGACTGGCTTTTTAGTTGAATTTCTGACTTTTCAGTTTTTCATTTTTACTTCCTACCCAAGGGTAGCCATTTCATTCCCCTTACTTGCGTAAGGATGTTAGCGCCATATTGCTATTAAATAAGCGAGGCTTTTAGAATGTTTGATTATCTTATTGTGGGTGCAGGGTTCGCTGGGAGTGTCCTTGCGGAACGGCTGGCGAGTCAGTCGGGCAAGAAGATTCTAATGGTTGATAAGCGATCGCACATTGGCGGCAACGCTTACGATCATTACGATGATGCAGGCGTTCTCGTACACAAATACGGTCCCCACATCTTTCACACCAACTCCCGCGAAGTCTTTGAGTACCTTTCCAACTTCACCGAGTGGCGATCCTACGAACACCGCGTCTTGGCAAGTGTAGACGGTCAACTGGTGCCAATCCCCATCAACCTTGACACAGTTAACAAGCTTTACGGACTGAATCTCACCTCCTTTCAACTCGAAGAATTCTTTGCCTCGGTTGCTGAGAAAAAAGAATATATCCGCACCAGTGAAGATGTGGTTGTCAGCAAGGTGGGACGGGAATTGTACGAAAAATTCTTCCGGAACTACACCCGCAAGCAATGGGGAATCGATCCCTCTGAACTCGATAAATCAGTCACCGCGCGGGTACCCACCCGCACCAATCGAGACGATCGATATTTCACCGATAGCTATCAGGCGATGCCATTGCACGGCTATACCCGGATGTTCGAGAAGATGTTGGCTAACCCGAACATCAAAATCATGCTTAACACCGATTATCGGGAGATTCAGAAAGTCATTCCGTATCGAGAAATGATTTACAGCGGACCCGTTGATGCTTACTTCGATTACCGCTACGGGAAGCTTCCCTACCGTTCCCTGGAATTCAAGCATGAAACGCTCAACAAGCCTGTGCATCAATCAGCGCCAGTCGTCAACTACCCCAACGAGCATTTATACACTCGCATCACTGAATTCAAGTACCTGACAGGACAAGAACACAATAAAACTAGCATCGTTTACGAGTTCCCCCGCGCCGAGGGAGATCCTTACTACCCGGTACCGCGCCCAGAAAATGCCGAACTCTACAAGAAATACAAGGCACTCGCTGATGCAACGTCGGGGGTGCATTTTGTAGGACGGTTGGCGACTTACAAGTATTACAACATGGATCAATGCGTGGCTCAGGCTCTCACCGTTTACAAACAGATTGGCACGAAACGCGAACCAGTCGTTTTAGAACCCGTAGAAGCGAGAAGCAACTACACCCAGAATGTTTCTCTCAATGAAATCGTTGAGCAACGCCCACAGACAGAAGTTGCAACCACAAATGGTCACGGAAAAGCGGTTAGTCATTAGTCATTAGTCAGTAGTCAACAGTCATGAGTCATTAGTGATTTGCTAATGACTAATGGTTGCTTGACTCGTTTTTACTGCCATGAACGATGAATAAAAAATCAGAAACAATAGCCATGAGTAATGGGCTACTGACACTTCATGCACAAATTAATTGGGGGTGAGGAATGGTAAAAGCAGCATTAAATAGAGAATTAATAATTAGCAATTCTGAATTAGCTCAAAACTCACTAGCAAAGCGGCACGAAGTGCTACCTAAAACTCAAAACTCAAAATTGGAGATGTGGGCTGGGGTAGAGTGTACCGTTAACCGCGTAGGCGATCGCTATTTCAACCAGTTGGAGCAAAACGGTCACAAAACGCGCTTAAGTGACCTTAATTTGTTTGCCGAACTCGGCGTGCGTGCCATCCGCTACCCCGTCCTCTGGGAACTAACCGCCCCCGATGGGCTAGAGTATGCCGATTGGTCTTGGGCGGATGAACGACTGGGACGTTTGCGAGAACTCGGTATCCGTCCCATTGTGGGTTTAGTTCACCACGGCAGCGGCCCTCATCATACTAGCCTGGTCGATCCCACCTTTGCCTCTAAGCTTGCCCAGTTCGCCCAAGCCGTGCAAGAGCGCTACCCGTGGGTGGAAAGTTACACGCCTGTCAACGAGCCGCTCACTACAGCGCGTTTTAGCGGATTATACGGTCACTGGTATCCTCACGGTCGGGATAATTTAACTTTCGTGCAGGCGTTGTTGACGCAAATCCGCGCCACGATCCTCTCGATGCGGGCAATTCGCCAAGTTAACCCGAACGCAAAGCTGGTGCAAACGGAGGACTTGTGCAAGGTGTTCAGCACGCCACAGATGGCGTACCAAGCCGATTTTGAGAATGAGCGTCGCTGGCTGAGTTTCGATCTGCTGTATGGTCGAGTGAATCGCGCTCATCTGATGTGGGAATATCTGCGTTGGGTGGGGATTAGTGAAGCTGAACTGGAGTGGTTTTTAGAAAATCCCTGTCCGCCAGACATAATTGGGATTAACCACTACTTGACGAGCGATCGCTTTCTAGATGAGCGCCTAGAACGCTATCCCCAGTGGACGCACGGGGGAAATGAGCAGCAGCAGTACGCAGATGTCGAGGCAGTGCGAGTCCGTGCTGAAGGAATCGCCGGACCATACACGCTGCTCAAAGAGACATGGGAACGCTACGGCTTGCCAATTGCGGTCACTGAAGTCCATCACGGTTGCACCCGCGAGGAACAACTGCGCTGGCTCAAAGAGGTGTGGGAGGCAGCAACCAGTCTGCGTTCTGAAGGCATTGATGTGCGTGCCATCACCGCTTGGTCGCTCCTCGGTTCCTATGACTGGACTAGCTTAGTGACGAGGGCTGATGGTCATTACGAGCCGGGGGTGTTCGACTTGCGATCGCCCAAACCCCGCCCAACAGCGCTTGCCCAAATGCTGCGCGATTTGGCACGCGGCGAGATGCCCCACCACCCCCTTCTTGATGTGCCGGGATGGTGGCACAGACCCCAGCGACTGCTCTATCCACCCGTAGAGGAGAGCAAAGGCGCAGAGGAGCAGGGGCGCAAAAACCCAGAAACGCAAAAGCCAACAGATGCATTACACTCAGCACTCAGTCCTCAGCACCTCAGCACCTCAGCACTCCATTCTTCCTCACCGCGTGCGATCGCCATTATTGGAGCTACAGGGACGCTGGGGAAAGCTTTTGCTCGAATTTGCGACATCCGGGGTATACCCTATAAGCTCCTCAACCGTCAGGAACTGGATATTGCCGATCCGGCATCGGTTGATAAGGCACTGGCTGAACTCAAGCCTTGGGCGGTTGTAAATGCTGCTGGATACGTTCGCGTAGACGATGCGGAGCGCGAACCGGATGCTTGTCGGCGCGAAAACGCGGTTGGTCCTGCAACTCTCGCGGCTGCTTGCGCGAGGCGGAAAGTGGCGCTGCTCACCTTCTCATCGGATCTTGTATTTGATGGGACTCGTGTTGCTCCTTATGTGGAGAGCGATGCCGTTGCACCGCTCAATGTGTATGGACGCAGCAAAGTAGAAGCCGAGTTGCGAGTTCTAGAGTTTCATCCCTCGTCGCTTGTCGTTCGCACCAGCGCCTTCTTCGGGCCGTGGGACGAGTACAACTTCATTACAATGGCACTCCGCACCCTAGCGGCAGGAAAACCCTTTATTGCGGCAGAAGATGCGGTCGTTTCACCAACCTATGTTCCGGATCTGGTCAATGCCAGTCTTGATCTCTTAATTGATAGCGAGAGCGGTTTGTGGCACATTGCGAACCCTGGTGAGAGTTCTTGGGCAGACTTGGCACGGTTTGCCGCCAAGCAAGCAGGTTTCGATGCTACCCAAATTGAAGCTTGTCCCATGCAAGCGCTCAGGCTATTGGCACCGCGCCCAATCTACAGCGTTTTGGGCAGCGAACGGGGGGTACTGTTACCGTCGCTGGAAAATGCGATCGCCCGCTACTTCCATGAATCCAAGATTTCCCTGTAAAGATCGCTACTTTAATTCACTTTATGGTGGGCACTTCCCACCTTACTCCATTTAGTCATTGAGGCTTTTAAGATGAACGTTCTTTTTAAAATCGTTAAGTCCCCAGATATTTTTGATAGCTCTAAAGCAGCTCAGTTTCATCAAGAAATTGAGAATCTAGTCGATGCGGGAGTCAAACTTGTTCTACTCGACCTCAAAAATGTCACTTTTATCAGTAGTTCTGGCTTAATGGCTCTCGTTTCAATTGTCAGGCTTACCAGATCCACGGGTTGCAAACTTTTACTTTATTCCAAGAGCGAACAGGTCAGAATTTTATTGGAGATGACGGGTTTAGAGCAAGTTTTGGAAACCTTTAATAATTCGGAAGAATTTCCAAATTTAGGAAGCCTAGCGCGAACTAATCTTAATCCAATATCAGACCCATTGCCAAAGCCAGTATATTCCCCCAAACTGAAGTCTACCAGCTCGCCAATCCAGCCTGCTTCCGCACGTTAAATCGTTTGTTTCTCGCTATTTGCCTCCAGAATTGGAGCGTGTGTTCCTTCGGATTACCGGCGATACTTTAGTTAACCAGTAACTGAAGGAAATTCCTCAGCGGTATTCTGATATTGATTTGACTTTGCTGCACTTGTGTGGAACAAAAGCATTCAGAATTCTTCTGACAATGGATGCCAAGCAAGGAGTAAAGGCAATTCAAGCGATCGCTCGCCGCACGCCATCCCAATTCACTACAACGAATACACGATTTTTAAATCGCCGTTAGAGGATTTTATGCAGGTTGTTATCGCAGCGGGACTCGAACAAAAAGTCAGGTATCTCAGTCACGGCGAGACTGACAATTTTGAGGTGCCGATAACACAGTAACCGGATGTATTGCGTGAGACGCAACATACTTTTATCCTGAAAAGATTACCAAAATGGTGTAGTCATGACTATAGCCATTACTTATCCTCTAAATGGCATCAAATAGCCCTAGTCGTTAAGTTGGATTTTTGCTGGAAACAAATTAAAACTTAAATTGCTCAAATCCAGACTGTGTAGACATTTAAACAATTTTATATAAAATAACCAAAAACAGTTAATAGTCGGATCTTTATGGGTAATCTAGATATATAACCTTGGATAGATGACTATATGCACTCTTTGGGGAAGTGGCTGGAAAATTGTTATGTCGCATCTGGCGGCGCTACTCAGTCTGATTTTGAGCAGCTCGAAAGAGCGTATCCGCGTCCGCAGTTACAGCGATCGCACTGGATTTGTCTCAACGGCTCCTGGAAGTTTACCTATGACGATGATGGGAAAATAACTCGACCCTCAGATATTCCTGAGTGGACGCATACAATTGAAGTTCCCTTCGCTCCAGAATCCTCAAAAAGTGGCATTGGCGACACGGGTTTTCACGCAAACTGCTGGTATGAGCGGGAATTTAACATCGTCAAGGGTGAAGGTCGGGTGCTTCTCCACTTCGGGGCGGTAGATTATCGTGCCCGCGTGTGGATCAACGGTCAATTTATGGCTGACCATGAAGGCGGACATACTCCCTTCAGCATCGATATTACGCCAGTATTTAATGAAAACGGGCCGCAACGGATAACAGTCTGGGCGCAAGACGACCCCCAGGACTTAGCGAAACCGCGTGGTAAGCAAGATTGGCAACTGGAACCGCACAGTATTTGGTACCCGCGCACCACTGGGATTTGGCAGACCGTTTGGGCAGAGATCGTTCCTTCAACTTATATTGAGCGCATCCGCTGGACGCCGCACTTTGAGCGTTGGGAGATTGGCTTTGAAGCTTTTGTAGCGGGTGAACAGTGCGATGGCATTGAGGTGAAGGTAAAACTAACTGTTGGCTGCCAGTTGCTAGTCAACGATACCTATGAAGTAATCCACGGGGAGATTCACCGACGCATTGCCCTTTCTGACCCTGGCATTGACGACTACCGCAACGAGTTGCTGTGGAGTCCGGAGAAGCCAACTTTGATCGATGCGGAGGTGCAGTTGTGGTCTAATGGCGAGTTGCTGGATGAAATCAAGTCTTATACCGCAATGCGGACGGTGGGAATCCAGCGCGATCGCTTTATGCTCAATGGTCGTCCCTACTATCTGCGACTGGTTCTAGACCAAGGCTATTGGCCTGAGACTCTGATGACCGCACCTTCCGATGAAGCGTTGCGGCGCGATGTTGAGCTAGTCAAAGCAATGGGATTCAACGGGGTTCGCAAGCACCAAAAGATTGAAGACCCCCGCTTCTTGTATTGGGCAGATGTGCTAGGACTGATGGTTTGGGAAGAAATGCCCAGCGCCTATCGCTTCTCGCCTAAAGCGGTGGAACGGATTACTAAGGAGTGGACTGAGGTCATTGAACGCGATGCCAGCCATCCTTGCGTTGTCGTCTGGGTGCCCTTCAACGAATCTTGGGGCGTTCCCGACTTGACGGCGACGGAAGCCCACCAGCACTGCGTCCAAGCACTGTATCACTTGACCAAGACTCTTGACCCGACTCGCCCTGTCATCGGCAACGACGGCTGGGAGAGTGCGGCAACTGATATCCTGGCTATCCACGATTATGATAATAAGCCGACTCGGTTGGCAAAGCGCTATGGCCCAGAGGTGAAGCTATCAGACCTCTTCGATCGCCAGCGTCCGGGTGGGCGCGTTCTAACGCTGGACGGCTATCCCCATCAAGGACAGCCGATCATGCTGACTGAGTTTGGCGGCATTGCTTATGCGGGTCGGGAAGATAAAAAAGCTTGGGGATATGTGCGTTCCCATGATGTCTCCGAACTGCAAATCAGGTATACGGCGCTACTAGATGTGGTGAACAGAGTCGAATTATTTAGCGGTTTTTGTTACACCCAGTTGACGGATACCTACCAGGAAGCTAACGGACTGCTATATGCCGACCGAACTCCGAAATTCCCCTTAGAAGCGATCGCATATGCGACTCTAGGCAGGGGTGAGGAAGACGAAGAGGACGTTATGCTCACAACAGTTAAAGCTGCATGGCGGCAAGAGGAAAATGTATTCCCAGGAGCTGTTGAAGCCGGATGGTCGCAAGCTGATTCTATACAGCAGATTCCCCATTGCGGAGGAAATTACAACCACTAGCCCTAGTAATGAACCAGTCGCCGCGAATCCTCACCTGCGCTGGCATCCGTTGCGGGGCGAATGGGTTGCTTATGCAAGTCACCGTCAGGGGCGGACTTTTATGCCGCCCCCAGAATACAATCCGCTTTCCCCCACCAAAGATCCTCAGTTTCCGACAGAACTCCCCCAAGGGAAATATGATATGGCGGTGTTCGACAACCGCTTTCCCTCAATGGCTTTGACGGCGCACGATCCACCTGCCAGCATTGTGCAAACTCTCCCGGCAAACGGCGCGTGCGAAGTGGTGGTATTTACGCAAGATCCGCAAGCTTCCCTCGGTTCCCTGGAATTAGATCAATTGGAGTTATTGTTGCAAGTTTGGGGCGATCGCACTCGCGCTTTGGGCGAAACGCCGCAGATTCAGTATGTACTGCCCTTCGAGAACAAAGGGGTTGAGATGGGGGTGACTCTGCAGCATCCCCACGGGCAAATCTACGCCTATCCCTTTGTCCCACCCGTCCCAGCGCGGATGTTAGAGAGGCAACAAGCTTATTATCAGGAGCATCAGCGGGGTTTACTGCAAGATTTGATCCAAAAAGAGATTTTGGATAACCAGCGAATTATTTATCTAGATGAGGAAGCGATCGCCTTTGTCCCCGCTTTCGCCCGTTACCCTTACGAAGTCTGGATTGCCCCGATTCAGCCCGTCGCTACATTTGTGGATCTGAGGGCACAACAGCGTCAAGGACTCGCCAAAGCCTTAAAAACTGTCACTCTCAAGTATGACGGCTTGTGGAATCGTCCTTTCCCTTACTTGATGGCGTGGTTCCAAGCACCCACAGATGGAAATCCGCACCCAGAAGCACACTTGCACGCAGAGTTGTATCCTCCCTATCGGACTCAGGATCGGCTCAAGTATCTGGCGGGAACCGAACTAGCCGCAGGAATGTTTGCGAATGATGCGCTTCCGGAGGAGAAGGCGAAGGAGTTACAAGCTGTCGCGATCGCACTTGAAAATCCCCTGCGGTTGTGAAATTAAAACTTAACACCCTTCCCACCTCTCCCTAACCCTCTCCTAACAGGAAAGGGAAGCGGAATAAATATTTTTATACGGGGAAGAACTCCGGTTCCCCTCCCCGAAACGGAGAGGGGTTTTTTGGTGTAAAAGGTGAGTTATGAATCAACTTAGTGAAGAAGTCTCTCAGAAGCTAGAGTTAATCCGAAACGCCTTAACGGAAGCTGAAGCGCAGGGTTTGCGATTGCGCGGCACAGATTGGTTCGCCTGGGCGACTGCTGGCGGTTCCAACACCGTACTGCTGACGGCTGAAACTGGAGTTGCAGAAGTGCTGGTGACTGCCGAAGATGCCTGGATATTAACCGATGAAATCGAAGCGCAACGGTTAAAAGATGAGGAAATACCCGGAAATTTCCAGTTTTACGTCAATCCTTGGGCAGATGCACAAAAGCGGGAGTCTTTTGTGCGCGAGGCGACCAATGGAGGGGAAATTTTAAGCGATCGCCCCAGCGTTAGCGCTCCTAGCCCTGCTCGCTCCATCCCTCACGTCGAAAAGCGATTACCCGCATCTCTACAACAGCATAAACGCACCCTGATGTCAAGTGAGCTGGAGCGATATCGCCAGCTAGGGCGTCAGGCAAGCGAAGCGATGACAGAGGTACTCAAAGCCGCTAAGCCGGATTGGACAGAATATCAGCTTGCCGGTGCGGGTGCCGAGGCGTTGTGGGCGAGGGGGATACATCCAGCGCTAACTCTAGTAGCTGGCGAGAGGCGTTTGCCGCTGTACCGTCATGCTACCGCCACTGGCGAAGAGATTGGACGGCAAGCGATGCTGGTATTTTGCGCGAGAAGACATGGTTTGTATGCGAATCTTACCCGATTTGTCTCATTTGGTGCGTCCGATGAACACGCCAAACTGCACGGTGATGTTCGCCAAATTGAAGCGGAAGTCTTGAATTTTTTAAAGCCTGGAATCGCTCTGAATGCAGTTTATGACACTTTAGCCAATACTTATCAAAAGCATGGATATCATAATGCCATGCGCGAACATCATCAGGGTGGAACTACGGGATATTTGGCTAGAGAAGTTGTGGCAAATCCAAAGACTAATGACACCTTAGAAGAAAACATGGCTGTAGCTTGGAATCCAAGTTTACCAGGTGCAAAGATTGAAGATACTTTTGTAATTCTCGACAATGGATTGGAAAATCTAACTTTCGATCCAAATTTTCCTAGTGTTGAAGTAGCAGGAAGATTGCGCCCTGTGCCTTTAGAAATTGGATAATGTAGGGGCTTTCGCATTCGGGCGAAAATATAGTGGGTAATTTCAGATATGTATTCCCGAATGCGAAAGCCCTGTTTGCTTATCTGTAACCCAAAATGGGTATGGGTTTTATGAGTTTTGCTATCCCTCTCCTCATCCTACAAATAATTAGCTCCATCTACTTAGCTCAAGTCTAGCCAATCCCGCCCGGAACTCAAGTTCCGGGCTAATAGCTCAAGTCCACTAAAGTGGACTGGGGAAGAACTTCAGTCCACTAAAGTGGACTTGAGCTATTAGCCTGGGGTTTAAACCCCAGGCGGGTAATGCGACTGGTGCAAGATGTGAGTTAAAGTCGACTGAAGCTATTAACTCTACTAAAATGGACTGGGGAAGAACTTCAGTCCACTAAAGTGGACTTGAGCTATTAGCCTGGGGTTTAAACCCCAGGCGGGTAATGCGACTGGTGCAAGATGTGAGTTTAAGCCGAATTAAGCTATTAGCTAAAGATTTAAATCCTCAGGGGGTAAGTTAGGTTATCATGCAGCCTTCTTTTTCAGCAATCAGCTAACTGCTACACTATCTCCTGACTTCGAGGGCCACCGGACAGTTAGAATGGTACAATCTGACTCAGCAGACCAAGAATGGGGCACACCTGGAGACCAGAGAACGTAGTCACCTTCACGAGACAGTAAGACTTCTTGCTCTGGAAATTGAAGGCGAAATCGTCCTTGAATCAGGACAGAAAGTGTAGTTGCTTCCGCGTTCATTGCCCACTCGGATCTGCCGTCTCCTGCTGGGTGAATCCCCCATTTTACTTCTAGGCTGGAAGTCGAACGAATGTCATCGGTTGGGTTTATAAAATGACCGAGAAACCAACCAGAACGACTTGCACCTTCACTATGAGCATTCCCAACAACAACTTTAGACTGCATTCGCTAATCCTGGCTTCTATGCAAGCATCAATTTTATAAAACTGCACCTTCACTATGAGCATTCCCAACAACAACTTTAGACTGCATTCGCTAATCCTGGCTTCTATGCAAGCATCAATTTTATAAAACTCAGCAAAATTTTCAAGTCGGATGACTGAGCTTTGTTAATACCAGGACTTACGCAAAGCTTATACATATAGCGTTTTTTCGGGTTCAATCCCCCTGTGGTTGCCCTTACTATGTGGTGATGTTGCGTAAGTCCTGAATACACAAAGAATGTGCAAAATATCAGGAATTGTAGAGACGCGAAATTCTACGTCTCTACAGGATGGGATTTCTACTCCAGGCGAAATGGTTCCTTAACGCGACGCCACGGCTAAGCCGCTATGCCGCAGTAAAGGTTCGGTACTCGGTTCGCGTCCCCGGAAGGACTTGAACACTTCCATCGGGTGCAAGCTACCACCCAACGCCAATACGGTATCGCGGAAGCGCTTACCTGTAGAAGCTACAGCCGTCTCATCTTCTAAGCCAGCATCTTCAAAAGCTGCAAAGGCATCAGCACTGAGAACTTCAGCCCATTTGTAGCTGTAATAACCCGCCGCATAGCCGCCAGCAAAGATATGTCCAAACCCGCATAAAAAGGCGTCTTCTGGCAGAGGGGACAAAATTGTCGTGGTTTTGGCAATGCGGTTCCGCACATCAGCCACAGTTTCATTCCCACCCGGTTGATAGCGATGGTGGAGTTCGATGTCAACTAAGCTAAAGTGCAATTGCCGCAGGGTGCCAGTACCGCTCATGTAGTTGCGTGCTGCCAAAAGCTTTTGGTAATAATGCTCTGGTAAGGTTTCGCCTGTTTCGTAGTGCTTCGCCATTCCCATCAAAGTGGGTCGGTCATAGCACCAGTTTTCCATGAACTGGCTGGGTAATTCTACAGCATCCCATTCCACATTGTTGATGCCTGCCGCCCCAGGATAATCTACCTTGGTTAGCATATGTTGCAACCCGTGACCGAACTCGTGAAATAAGGTTTCTACTTCGCCAAAGGTCATCAGGCTGGGTTTGCCATCGACTGGGGGGGTTTGGTTGCAGACCAAATAGGCGACGGGTAAGCGTGTGGTGGGCGTGCCAGCTTCGATAATTTTGGCACGGACTAGGCACTCATCCATCCAGGCACCGCCGCGCTTTTCGGCTGGACGGCTGAAAGGATCTAAATAGAAATAAGCGATCGCATTGCCCGTTTCATCGGCAATCTGGAAGTAACGCACATCCTGATGCCACACTGGGGCTTGACCATCAGCCGCCGTGACGGTAATGCCAAATAACCGCTTTACGAGGCTGAATAGCCCATCTAGCACTTGCGGTAGCGGGAAATAAGGGCGTAACTCTTCTGCACTGAAGGCGAACTTTTCTTCCCGCTGGCGTTCCGACCAAAAACTGATATCCCAGTGCTTCAAGTCGCTGCTTTCTGCGGCTCCTTTACTAGCAGCATAAGCTTTTAATTCTTCTAATTCCTTCTTGGCAGCATCATAACTAGCGCCGCGCAGTTCTTCTAGCAGCGCCTCCACTGCCTCAACGCTGGGAGCCATTTTTCGGGCTAAGCTTAACTCGGCAAAACTGTCAAAACCGAGTAGCTTTGCCTTTTCTTGTCGCAGTTGCAAAATGCGCTCAATGAGTGGGGTGTTATCCAACTTGCCACTCGATGCACGGCTGATATAGGCTTTATAAAGCTTTTCGCGCCAGTCCCGACGAGTGCTGTGCTGCATGAAAGGACCAAAGCTGGGAAAATCCAGAGTGATGCGCCAGGGGCCATTTTCAGGGGTGGCGTTTTCTTCGCCAGCAGCACGGGCAGTTTGAGCGGCTAGACTAATTAAACTGGACGGTAAGCCGTCAACTTCGTCTTTGCTAGTCAGCGTCAAGCTAAACGCTTTGGTGGCGTCAAGGACGTGGTTGCCAAACTTAGTGGAAAGTTCTGCTAATTCCAGTTGAATGGCATTAAAGCGAGCTTTCTCCGAAAGGGCTTCGCCTACGCGCTTTTCTCCTTCCAACCCAATACCGGAAAGTTCGGCATCTTTGATCGCTGATTCTACAATACGCTTTTGGGCTGATTCCAGGCTATCTGGGCGATCGCTATTTTGCAGTGCCTTAAATGCTTCATACAGCGGCTTACTTTGGTTCAGCTTATTGGAAAACTGCACCACTTTTGGCTGCACGGTTTCTTGAGCTTCGCGCAGTTCGGGGCTATTCTTCACAGCCATCAAATGACCGACAATGCCCCAACTCCAGGTTAAACGTTCTACCAGTTGTTGGAGTGGTTCGACTAAACCGCTCCAAGTCGGCTCTACCTGGGTTTCTAGGGTGGCAAGTTCCTGTTCTAGTTCAGCCAGTAGCTGCGTCATCCCCGGAACGATGTGTTCCGGCTTGATGGCATCAAATGGGGGCAGCCCTTTGCCGATGAGTAACGGGTTATCAATAACAATGGCGTTTGCACTCATAGGTGATTTGTTCGTAAACGTGTTTGGGCTGAATCGTCCTGGTTATCCGAATCTTAAGAAAAAAATCAGCTACCCTTACAGGGTGGTTAACCGTAGCGAAGTTGCTGCTTATCGTCGGTATTCGTCGCCGCAGTCACCGATGAGCTGGTATAGATCGTGCGATTGTTGAGCGATCGCATTCATTCGCTTATCATCCTCTGCATCCAGTATCAAATCAAACACCCTGGCATTGTCTTCGATATGCTCCGACACTCCTAACCGTGCGCCGACGATTGCACCGGCTACTGCTGACTGCTCCAGAATATAACGCACCGCCACATTAGAGATATTTACCGCGTGCTTCTGGGCAATCTCTTGAAGCCCAAAAAGTAACTCTTGAAATAAACTCCAACCACCCCACGTATCCACCATATTCTTGTATTTTCGCAAGCTAGCAGTCTTCAGTTCTTCCCCTCGCGGTTCTGGTTGTCCCAGGTACTTTTCTGACAGCAAGCCGCCGCAGAGTGTCCCATAAGCAAAAAGCTTGATGTCGTTCTCTTGACAAAATTGCACCATGTTAACTAAAGGACGGCGATCGATAATAGAAAATTGCACCTGATTGGACACAATTTTGATCCCTGCCTCGGTAATAATTTTCAGGCGTTCTGTATCAAAATTTGTCAAAGCTAGATGCTTGATTTTTCCCTCATCTTGGAGTTCCGCCATATACTTGAGCGCATCCAAGTAGTTTTTATCGCGGTAATCCCACCAGTGAAACTGCATCAAGTCTAAGGAATCAACTCCCATCCTTCTGAGGGAAATATTAATATTATCTTCAACCAACTTGCGCGTCATTTTAGTGGGTCTTGGCACCCATTTTGTAAAAGCTTGCAAGTTAGACAGCGCCTCTCTACCACGAGTTTCTACCAATTGTCGCCGGAACTCGCCAATAAAGTCCTCGGCGGGACCATAATGGTCGGCTAAATCCCAAGTTGTGAAGCCTGCATCCATGTAATCAAACATACTTTGGATCGCAGCTTTTGAGTTAATTCGTCCGTGTGCGCCTGACACTTGCCACATTCCATTCAGTACGCGGCAAATATTCAAATCTGGGGTAAATTGCAGTCTGCTTGATTCGGGTAAGTTCATTTTGATGCTTTGTTAGGGTTATTTTGGTAAAGTTTGAAAAGAAAAGCTTATTAACAATTATGACAACGAACCAACCAGAATCGCTGAAGACTTTTTATGCCATCTATGACAGAACCGGTTCCGAACGTCGAGTTGTCAGAATGCTCGAAGCTGAAGATATAGATACGGCATGGGAGATTGCAGAAACCTTAGAGACAGGTTTGTATAATGTCGAAGATATTCCACCAACTGGAGATGTAGAATTTTTAGACAATTCTGTAATTCCCTAAAGCTGCCAAGAAGGTAAATTTAGTTAAGGCAAAGACGATTCTTTGTGAATTGGCTGGTATGTTAAGAACGCCAGTCTTTTTCAGCTTGTTCTAACACGTAAGCGGAAACAGCTTGGATTTCTGGTTCGGTTAAGCGGTCTTTATAGGCGGACATATTGTTTTTGCCATTGGCGACGATAGACGCGATCGCATCCACGTTATCCATGTCATTTCTTTTTAATGCTTTGAGTTTCAGATTCTTCCCTCGTCTGATGATATTGCCGCCGTTGAGATGACAACCAGCACAGTTGACGCTAAAGATTTTGGCACCGTTGGCAGTATCTGCGGCTAAAGCTGGAATGCTAAAGGCAATTAGCATAGTGAATGTTAGCAGTAGGACGGTTAGTAGCTTCCTCAAGGTAATTTTCCTCGGTTTCGATTAAATTAATAACCAGTGGCAATCCACTATTTTATGGATCGGTGTCTCCATCAACTTCGTCGTTTTCTGTAGCTTCCTGAAGAAATAAGCGTGCCAATCGGTTATAGGTGCCAGCGCCAATATATTGAGGATAAGTGTGAGAACGGCTGTACACCCATACAAGTTCTTTCCCATCAAAAATGCGGATGTCTTGAAACAGACTCTTACATTTTGGTTGCAGCGACTTAGCTGTATTTAATGCGTCCGTCCATCTTTCAAACTCTTGAGAAAATTCACGGGTGATGACTCTAAACATAAGCTTGGGCTTCTTTCTTGACTTCCTAATTTGAAGCTGAAGCGGCGGGTGGGAATTGGGGGAATGATTCTGAAAAGCCAGCGACCAAAAGCACCGATGTCAAAGTGATTCAAAGGAAGCCGTGAATCCTTCAAGACTTAAACACTCGTCTTGGAAAGATTCGGCGTCTCCTACATCTTCAACCTTGTATTCCATGAAGCGCTGACCATCTGGCGTTTTTTTGGAAGAGACACAAGTGCTGTGATACTTGTCTGCGATCGCCTTAAAGTCATTCGCATACCGTTTCCAAGCATCGCCCGAACAATTAATCGTTATCAGCCACATAATTGAGTCTCCATTGATATTGGGGGTGCTGCGATCGCTAAAACTCTGAGTTTCTCTGACGCAATCTGATGCATCATATCAAGGGTTATCACCATAAGCCTAACTCCGGAGTTAAGGATTGATATGACTCGCAAGCGCTTATTTTTAACAATCTTGGCGCTGTTGCTGATTGCGCTTTCCTGGTGGGGGGTGGCGGCGGCGCGGACTGGATTGGTGACGCGAACATTCTCAGACAAAGGGTTGCCGATGCTGTACGTCGCACCACAAAATTCTGAGAAAATACCCGGTGTATTAGTGGCGCACGGCTATGCGGGTTCTAAGCAGTTAATGCTGGGCTACGCGCACGTTTTGGCGCACGCGGGGTATGCCGTGATGCTGTGGGATTTCGGCGGACATGGGGCAAATCCAGCACCCCTAGAGCGCGATACACTTCAGCAAGACCTGAATGTGGCTTATGCTGCCCTGTTGGAGCAACCAGAGGTCGATCCCAGCCGCTTGGCGCTACTGGGGCACTCAATGGGTAGTGGTGCGGTGATGTCGGCGGGTATCCGCAATCCCGACCGCTTTGCGGCAACCGTTGCCATCTCGCCGACGGGTGCGAGGGTCACGCCTTCTGTCCCGCGCAATCTTCAGCTACAAGCAGGGAGTTGGGAAGGTGGATTTGTGACGAATGCCCAGCGGTTGCTGGCGGCGGCGGGGGGAGAAAATGATAACTTTGCTGAGGGAAGGGCGCGATCGCTGATCGTCATCCCAAACGCGGAACACATCACCATTCTCTTGCGAAATGTCAGCCACCAAGCCGCCCGAAAATGGCTGGATGCTACTTTTGGGGTGTCAAGCAGCAGTAACTATGTTGACCGCCGGATGGCTTGGTATGGCTTGCATCTGGTGGCATGGCTGCTGTTACTTTTCGCAATTTCCCCGGTTCTGGCTTCGCCGTCGCGCGATCGCAAAACACCTTTACAACCTAATCCATCTGAGTTAACCTCTCCCCCAACCCCTCTCCTACCAGGAGAAGGGCGAAGAGTGATTCTTGTCGGCAAGAAGGTTAGGGGATTCGGTTTACTTTTAGCCCCACTTGTGGCAAGTGGTGGACTCCTGTTGCTCAGTCGTGGGGGCAACATTGATAGCTTGGGTGGCTTGCTGGTTGGCGGTGCAATGGGGATTTGGTTCTCGATCGCAGGTGTGGTTTGGCTGGGTATCCTCTC
This sequence comes from Coleofasciculus sp. H7-1, assembly GCF_057473865.1. NCBI lineage: Bacteria > Bacillati > Cyanobacteriota > Cyanophyceae > Coleofasciculales > Coleofasciculaceae > Coleofasciculus > Coleofasciculus sp. H7-1. The sequence continues at coordinate 47,086 of NZ_JBYCCT010000057.1, read as the reverse complement.
TCGTTTACCGCGCCCCACAATTCGAGCGGTAGGGCTAGGATTGGCACTGTTTGGACTACTTTGGGTAGCTTTTGGAGCGATCGCGCAGGTAGTTTGGGTTCAGTGGTGGCTGATTCCAGCACGTCTAAAACTCTGGCCTTTGTTGTCGCTGGCTTGTCTTCCCTGGTTCTTGGCGTCGGGGGTAGCACAACAAGATGCTGGGATATTCAAACGGGTGGCGTGGTGGCTGGGACAAAGTGTGGCGCTGGTGGGAGGCTTTATTTTGGTGCTTTACCTGCTGCCTCAACTCAGCTTTATTTACCTCTTGCTGCCGTTATTTCCGCTATTTATGGCAATTTTCTCCTTTGCTGCCGCTCAGCTTAACGAAACGTGGAGTTATGCCCTGGGGAGTGCCTTGTTTTTCGGTTGGGCGATCGCCGCTGCTTTCCCTCTCGCAAGTTAGCCAATCCAAAATTGGAACTTTTCTACCTAAAGGAAGTACCGATTTTGAAGCGATTGCGCCACTATATAGGAAGAGCATTCTAAGCTCTTTTTTTGCTAGAAAGCTTCTACAAGTAGTTTAATTAAAGCTCCATCTAAATCAACTACTACAAAGCGAGGAAGAAAATGCCTAATAATAAGATCAAAGAACAAATTAGAACCGATCTCCATCAAGCCAAAGAAACTGGACAGTTAAGAGCAGAGCGAATTCGAGAAATTGTTCAAGCTGCTGTATCTCAGGTAGGTTCGGAGTTTAAAGAAGGTTCCAGCGAACTTCGCTCAATTGTTAAAGATGCGGTTTCCGTCGTCTTGGAGAACTTGCAAGAAAAAGGTGGCGAACTCAAAGAAGAAGTCACGGCTACCATTGAGGGAGCGGTTGAAGGGTTTAGCCATCTAAGGCATCAAAATATTGCGAAAACTCAAGCAGAGGTTAAACAGCTACAGGCTCAACTCGATAACGAAGAAAATGAACTCCAGCAAGACATTGATAAACTGCTGATAGACATTGAAGAAACAAGCAAAGATACATCGCCTTCTACCAAAACTGCCCTTGAATCGGCGATTAATAGCCTCCAAAACAGTGAAGAGGTAGCATCGCTGAGAGAGCGCTACGCTCAACTGCAAGCTCAACTAGCGATTCTCCGAGCGAATTTAGCTGCACGTTACGGGGGACGCGCTGAGGACGTGAAAGAGTACCTGGAAGAGGCTAAGCACTGGTACAATCGTTCTCGTCCTCAAGCTGAAGTAATGGTGCAACAGGTAGAACAAAAGCGATCGCAAGTTGAAGAAAAACTGGGTGATGCTGGGGTAGCGATCGCTAAAAAAGAGCGTCAGGTACGGCAAATCTTGAGTGAGTTGTTACGAACAGCAGCAGATGCGATTCGAGAAAAGGAACCTGTTAGTAAATCGGAGACTTCTAAAGATTCTCACCATTAATTAAAACAGAACCGGCTAAGACTTAGCCGGTTCTGTTTTTTGAAACTCAATTTTTAAACTTCTAGTAGGCTTTTGTCGCGCAACCAGCGCTGAAGATAGACTCTAACCCTCGGAAAGACTATCCAAAACTCCTGAAACATGAATAAAAATCGTAGGGAGTGGTAGAGCGATAGCGTTACCCAACAAACTGCACCACTGCTGGGGAACGTGAACTCAAAGGGAGCCTACCTGCAAGACTCTCCAAAACTCTTGAAAAGTCGTTCTTTGGGTTTCGCTCCCGCTCAACCCAACCTACACGGAAAGATTTGTCAGTCAGCCAGGGGAGGCTACACATTCGAGAATTGGATAGTCTCTCAGTTCTATCCCCACCACTACAGATACAAAGGATAGAAGCGTCTAACTAACGTTGGCTTAGTATACGCCTTCTCTATCCATTCTTTCTTCGTGCTTCACGATTACCCAAACTGCATGAATACTACCGGGAAGCCAACCCAGAAGCGTAAGCAAAATGTTAATGAATAAAGTTGGACCCACACCAACTGTCAGAAAAATGCCTAAAGGAGGCACGAGAAGACCAGCAAGAATTCGGAGTAATTTCATGAGGCTACTTCAACTTTCTTATTTAAACTCTTATTACTTCTATTTTCCTAAATCAAGTAATTGAAAACCTCCTCCTAACGAATTATCTTCGGTTGGATAGATGGTATACAAAACGGCATTCATCTTTATAGCTTCCCAAATAAAAAAGGAGGAACAGCATCTAGCTTTCCTCCTTTCAATTCCCCACTCAATTCTACTTCTATTGATAGAGATTAAGCTCCAGTTTTTAGGTCACTACTGCTGCCGCTTAGTTGACCCAAATTTCTCTCAGCAAAATATTTGCTGATGAAAGTATTCGCAAAAGACAGGACGACGGGTGCCAACAGAAAAGCTAAGATTCCATGCATTCCAAATCCTGGAACCAAAATTGAAGCCAACCAAAAGCAGATCCCATTAACGACGAGCGAAAACGTTCCTAAGCTGACAAAGTTAAGCGGCAGCGCTAGGAAGGATAGAGTCGGCTTAACTGCGGCATTGACGAGACCAATCGCCACAGCAGCAATTAAAGCAGCGGGAAATGTAACAATATCAACACCTGGAACAACTAAATCAACAATCAGCAGGCTAAGAGCTGTAGCCATCCAGGTAAAAAACGTTCCCATCATGGTTTTTTTCCTTAAATCGACACAATAGAAAATTTTAAAGTGCTGATACTATGCTCAGCGATCGCCTAGCCTTCAACCTCCCTACGAAGGTAGATTTTTCCTGAAAGCGATCGCCTGTTGCCTTGGTGTCTTGGTGATTCATTACACACAAGATGTAGATAAGGTAGTTCCTCTCGCCAGGACAAAGCAGTAAATTTTAATACAATCAACACAACTAAGTAGGTGGGATTAATTATGTGTAGTAGTGGTTAGCGATCGCGTAACCCGTGCAGGTGTTGGGTTTCAAGAGCGTCAACCATTCCCTACGAACATCTTCAATTTAATTGCATCCGCCTACTTACTGTTGAGGTGCAGTTATGCTGACGCTGTTGGTTGAGTCATCCAACACAATCCAGCCAGATTTCCCGTCTAAATTATCTGCACTATTTGTCACTTTAAAATAGAACTTCTCTCCGCCGCGAGTTTCAACGGCAAAATCCGCTTTTTCCGCATAAACCACTTTAAAGCCTCTGTCTCTAAGACAATACATAACCCAAGCTTTCAGCGTGTGCTTGTGTGGTTCAAATTCGATCGGAGGCTTGTTTAACGCCTCCTCCATCACCTTAATTAGTTGCACTGGTTGCACACTCCCATTAGATACTTTCCCCTTTAGTTTCTTCTGGATCGCAGCGAATTTCAACCAGGAATCCATCCGGGTCGTAAAAATAAATGCCTCGTCCGGTGGGACGGCTGACTGGGCCACGATCGATGGGCACTTGATTTTGTTTTAGCACCTCGACTGCCCGATCGAACAACTGCGGGTTGATGTCAAAGGCGAGGTGATTGGCGCGGGTAAAAGCGCGATCGGGGTCATTGTCTGGTGGTGGCAGATCCGGTTCCCAAAACAAGTCGAGGACGGTGCCATCGGGGGTGACAAAGTTGGTAACTTTGCCCGATGCTACAAGCGATCGCAGTGTGGTTGGCACTTCTTCACCCGTAAGTTCGTACAAACCCAGGATACCCCCGTAGAAGTGCCGGGAAGCTTGCAGATCGTGGACATTCAAGGCAATGTGGTGGACTCGACGCAGATCGCCTGGGGAAAGGGCAGTGTTGACGGATTGGAGGCTAGATAGCATGGCAGAAAGGACTCCTTTGGTTACTTTCGATAGAAGCCAGACTTTTTTCTTTAAGTCTATTATTTAAAATAAAAATTATCATGCCCTTTGATTACACTTTAGATTTTAAGGCAATCGATTTTCGCTCTTCTCCTGAACTTTATCGAGTTGGCAAGGGCGAACAGGGAGTGCTTTTGGTAGAACCCTACAAATCGGAAATCCTTCCCTACTGGCGCTTCAAAACTCCGGAAATTGCCAGAGAATCTAGCGAAAAAGTCTACCAGATGTTTCTAGATTACCTCGATCGAGATGATTTTGTCGGTGCGGATATGGCGCGGAAGTTTTTACAAATGGGTTATACGCGATCGCGCAGATATGCCAATCATAAAAGTGGCAGGAAATATAAGAGCAATCCTCAAAAAGAAACCTCTAAAGAAGCCCAACTTCAGGCAAGGAAAGATATTTTACCCCATGAAGTAGACCCAGTGAAAGCTGAATCGGCGGCAATCTTTAAAGAAAAATGGATGCAAGCCAAGATGAATGAGAAGTATCTACAGCTTTTAGCGAAGCATAAACAGATGTACGAGCCAGGATAAAATGAAAATAAATCCCGGCGAATATAATTCGCAACTCCACAAACAAAGTCTGTCGGCGCGGATTGTAGAGACACGAAATGAAAGCGTCTCTACAAATGGATTTAAAACCTACGTATGCAGTTTTTTTTCTGTTACAGGGCAATTTTATTTCCCCGAATGTAAAACTCAATCCCTTATGTCAGTTCAAATATTGACACACAATCAAACCAAATTTTTCGGAAACGCTTTTTATATTGGTGTTGTATACCATTAGTTTAGCAACAAGAATCAAAATGAGTAATAGCCGCAAATCAATGCTATTTTTTAGCTTATTCCTCACCATTTGGGGAACAATGTTCTATGGGCAACACGTCATAGCGATCGCTCAATCTTCAGAATCAACCCAGGCAGTCACAATATCACAATCATCACCCTTGGCACAGCTTTCTTCTAAATGCAGCTATGACAATAGAAAAACAGTGGAGACTGTGAAAAACCAAAAGGGCAAGGTGACACTAATTGGTGACACTTATGTCATTGTGAGTGAAGGAAACGATGGCACAAGATATGCCACTTGTAATCTTCCCGATGCCTTCAAAGCTGAAGGGAAAGCCATCGTATTTAGTGGTGAAGTAAAAGAAATCTATCCTACTGAACGTTGGGCAGCTACACCGTTTAAAATCACAGCGATCGCATCCAGCACTTCAACCCCAACTCCCACTACGTCTATTCAAAGTTTACCAAATGGTAACTACACCTTTTGTAGCAAACCACCTTCAGGCACCGGGGATCAGCAGGGTGTAGATTTAGGTCATTGTTATGTATTTAGTAAGAAAGGAAATCGCCTAGTCGGAAACCTCTACGATACCAAAACTTTTGGCGAAGTAACCGCCTGTGTTAGCGGCGCAGTTAATAAGAAAACTGTTAGCGGTCAAGCTATAGAATTGGTCGGAGATATTGGTCGGCAAAATCCACCGCCAAACTCCTCAGGCACTAAATTGGTTAATTGGGATAATCAAGGTTACTTGAAAGTTGCGAGAGCTACTGTAATGGGCAGAGTTAATAGCTCTGGCAGTAACAATGTCAGAAGGATTCGCTATCGTTCTGCTTTACTTAACTTAAATGGTTTTTATCGCCACAATCAACTTAAAAAAGCACCTACAAGCTGTTTAAACCGCTAAGAAAGGCTGCTGCTAAAAGTAAGCGATCGCTCTTTTGGAAAATACAAGCGATCGCTTTTATATATTTATTTAAAAATCTCTAAACTAAAGACTGAATTTATGATATTATTCCCATAAATATTAGCATATAAAAATATGACACAGCAACAATCTAAGCGCCAAGCACGACGCGGCAGAATATTCCCAGAACTTACCATATCTCCAGAAAAACGAGTTAAGAAAGAAGCTGAAGACCAAATATTTGACGAGCGTTGTCGATTGATTTTTGAGCGAGTTCGACCTGAATTGATTAAAGACCACTACAACTGGTTTATCATCATTGAACCTGACAGTGAGGACTACTTTATCGCACAAGATAGCATGGCTGCTTTACAAATAGCACTTGAGAAACACCCGCAAGCTTTATTTTTTACTTTTCGCCTCAACGAGACAGGAGTTGCCGGACGGGTATGATCCAAGGCGAGTTTGATGAAATAGGTCAGTTATTTTTTGAAATTGATTTAATTGCTGCCAATGGCGAAATTTTACCGATAACGGCACTACTGGATACAGGTTCGACTCAGTGGCTAGCAATTAACGACCAGGATTTACAAGGTCTTGGATGGAGTCGCATCGGTAGACGCAAAATAGTAACTGCAATGGGTGAAACTACTCTCGATACCTACTTGGGAAAAGTGGTATTGGATGGAGAGGAATTTACCATTGAAGTCGTTGCTGGAGCTGCATTTAGGGAAAGTCTTATGGGTGCGCCTTGTTTAAGACAGCGGCGGTTAGTAGCGGATTTTACAGCAGGATTATTGACGCTGGGGTAAAGTTAATATCCCTTATTTCTGCAACTTTTATAAAGTTTTGTCTAGGTTGACAGGGTAAAAGCGAGCGAGAGATTACCTCAAGCTTCATTATCAACTTTAATAATCAGGATTCGTTTCGGATAAATTTCAAGTTGACGGTTATAAAAATCATTTGAGAGTTCTATCATATTTCCTTCTCTAGCTTCTTCTCTAGCTTCCTGGCTGAAGAATGAAGGGAGTGTATCATACGAATAAACATCGGCATATATACCATTTGCAAGAGGATGTAGTTCACCATGACACGCGGAGAGTATTAACGGACATTTAACTAAGCAGCGCCAAGGCAAAACCGGCTCATGGGAATGCACAAATTGAAACGTTTTTTTTTCTCCGGATTCAAATGCCTTTCAAATAACATCTACAGGCACAACTGTACATCCGAACTGAAATTTATCATAGTTAAGATTACAATGCCAGTATTTTTGAAGGTTATTATCATCAATAAAATTGTATAAGCAGTAAAGCGGAATACAATTGTTCCCCTGGGCATAACTCTCAAGGATGTCAATTTGAAATCTTTTTTGGTGAAATTTTCCAATTTTATGTCTAAGTTTTCCATATTTTTGGTCAATATCAACTTTTTTAGCTTGGACTGCATAACGCCACCAACCTCTCTGGTCAGAGCCTATCCACCATTCCCAATCTATGCCAGTTTGTGACTCTGTTCCTTTATTGATTTTTGGTATAAAAACTTCGCAAAGTCTAGCACGTTTTAAGTCAAGAATATTGATATCAGTAATAGTCTCTTCTCCTTGACGGCAGCCCAACTTTTCACCAAATTGGATTCGCTCCCAAGTCGCCTTAGCCAACTCTTCAAAAATTTGGACAGCTAAAATAGTCATTCTTAACTCCCTTAAACTGCTATTTACTAATTATTAACACGAATTTCCTTAATAAACTCTGTCATTGCTTGTGTCATATTCTTCTCCCGCAAATGAATCAGGCTACACCGCAACAACAAAGCTAGATTTAAATCGGGGAAAAACTCACTTTGGGCAATTTGCTCATACTCTTGTTCTTGCAAGCGATAGAGAAAAAGCTGTTCATTTTCCCAAAACCAAACTTCTCTAACCCCAAACCGCTTATATTTCTCTAGTTTTTTAGTATTCCCACTGGTATAGACTACTTCAATGGCTAAATCTGGGTAGTCTTTGCCCTCAGTTCCTCCCACATAATAGGAAAGATCCGGTTCCACTGAAGCGCTTTCCACAGCTTCAAGGGTGACACTACCAGTGCCATAAACGTTTATTCCGATTTCAGCAAAGTAGAGCGCTAACAGCACTCCTAAGATAGTGCTGACAACTTCATGGGGTTCACGAATAGTCATAAGCTCAAAAGTTCCATCGAGGTAGGAGAGGCGAACGCCTGGAACATCCTCAAAACTGGCTTGAATTGTTTTAAATTGCTGCCAAGTTAGACCATGCCGGACAAATTGCTCTGGCTGTGGGGTAGATTTGTCTAGGAGTGGTGTAGTCATGGTGGCTGCTGAAAGAGCGGATACCTACTTGCTTTAGACGAGCGATACTATCTTAGTTAGTCTCAGCTTATCCTTGGAAAGGCAGACTGAACTCACACGCTATGCTGAACATTCCTCAACTACTGGCACAAGAGCTTTCCCTCAAACCTTCTCAGGTGCAAAGTGCGCTGGAACTTTTCGCTGAGGGGTCAACCATTCCCTTTATTGCTCGTTATCGGAAAGAGCGGACTGGCACAATGGACGAAATCCAGCTTCGCAACCTGTCGGAGCGATTTACATACCTGACGGAGCTGGAAGAGCGCAAGGCGGCGATACTGGAAGCGATCGCATCCCAAGGTAAACTTACCGATGAGCTGAAAGCTAAAATCGAATCCTCTGTGCAAAAAACCGAACTAGAGGATCTTTATCTACCCTACAAACCGAAGCGACGGACACGCGCCACCATCGCTAGGGAAAAAGGACTGGAACCCCTGGCAGAGTTTATCAAGTCGCTGAACAATCGCACTGCTAAGCCTGCATCCCTGGAAGAAGAGGCGGCAAAGTATATTTCTGAAGGAAAGGGAGTGAAGACGGTGGAGGAGGCGCTCAAAGGTGCTTCTGACATTCTGGCGGAAGCGGTGTCAGAGAAGGCTGAGGTGCGATCGCATTTACGCGACTATTTGATGAACGAAGGGGTATTTGTCTCGCACATCAAAGATAATCATCCCGAAGGTTCTACCAAATTTGAGATGTACCGAAATTTCCAGGCTTCGGTGAAAAATATTGCGCCGCACAACTTGCTGGCACTGCTGCGAGGGGAGACGGAGGAAGTGTTGAACTTAGAACTCTCCTTCGATGAAGAAGTTGTACTGTCCTATTTAGAGTCGCAGGAAATTCAAACGAAAGTCCCGGCGGTGAGAGATTTTTATCGGGGAATGCTCAAAGATGCCTTCAACCGTTTGATGAAAGCTTCCCTGATTAGCGAAGTGCGTGCTGATAGAAAAGCTTATGCAGATGTCGAGTCGATTAAGACATTTGAAAACAATTTGCGGGAGTTGCTGCTGTCGAGTCCAGCGGGGATGAAGCCAACGCTGGCAATCGATCCGGGATTTCGGACTGGCTGCAAAGTTGCCGTTCTTGATGAGACGGGACAATTTTTAGAATACCAGGCTGTCTTTCCCCATCAAGCAGCCGAGCAGCGATTGAAGGCTGCCAGCACTCTCAAGAAATTGATTGAAAAGTACAATATTCAACTGATAGCTATCGGCAATGGTACCGCCGGACGAGAGACGGATGAGTTCGTTGCAGAAATTCTCAAGACGATGGATCGCAAACCGATTAAAGTAATTGTGAATGAGTCGGGAGCATCGATTTATTCTGCTAGTGATGTAGCGATCGCAGAATTTCCCGATCTTGATATTACCGTTCGCGGTGCTATCAGCATCGGTCGTCGCTTGCAAGATCCCTTAGCCGAACTCGTCAAAATTGACCCCAAATCGATTGGCGTCGGACAGTACCAACACGATGTCGATCAAAAATTACTGAAAACGAAGCTAGATGAGACGGTAGAAAGTTGCGTGAACTATGTCGGCGTGGATTTGAACACCGCCTCGAAGGAACTTTTGACCGTTGTTTCCGGGATGACTCCAACGGTTGCCAAAAATATCATCACCTATCGCAACAAGCAGGGTGCATTCAAAAACCGCAGGGAACTTATGAAAGTACCAAAATTAGGTCCAAAAGCCTTTGAACAGGCGGCTGGTTTCTTGCGGATTCGCGCTGGCGAAAATCCTTTGGATAATACAGCCGTGCATCCTGAGAGTTATGGGGTTGTACAAGCGATCGCTAAAGATTTAAATGTGCCGTTGGAGCAAATTACGCAGGTTGCAGAAAAACTCAAGTCAACAAACTTGAAGAAATACGTCACCGATACCGTCGGCGAACCGACGCTGCGCGATATTATCAACGAACTGGAAAAACCGGGAAGAGATCCCCGCGCCGAGTTTAAGTATGCCACTTTTAGAGAGGGAGTCAAAGAAATAAGGGATCTCCAAATTGGCATGGAACTGGAAGGTATTGTGACAAATGTCGCCAACTTTGGCGCGTTTGTCGATATCGGCGTTCACCAAGATGGTTTGGTGCATATTTCGCAACTCTCTGACCGATTTGTAGACGATCCAAAGCAAATTGTCAAAGTAGGACAAGTCGTGAAAGTGCGAGTGCTGGAAGTCAACGAGCAATTGAAACGCATTAGTTTGTCGATGAAATCAGCAGGCGAGGTAAGCGGTGGAAGTAGTGTCAAAAAAACAAGCGATCGCACCCAGCAAAAATCACCCACACTGAACGATTTAAAAACGAAGTTTGGTAGAAAATCGTAAGCTTCCAACTTCCTCGATCGATCCCCCCAACCCCCCTTAAAAAGGGGGTTAGCGGGATAAAATATATAGCAATCCTAACTGATTTGTATAATTCGTATTTCTTTTCTCTGCGTCCTTGGCGTCCTCTGCGGTTCGTTAAAAAAGACTATTTCACAAATCAAGTAGGATTGCTATAGCAGCAGAAGCCCAAAATTATATTATCCCTCCAACTTCTGAAACACCATCAAATGCTGCTGAGGTAAAAAGCTTTTCGTTTCCACCCATTGCAAACCCACCGCCGACATTTCTTTACGCACTTGCTTCTGAGTCATTTTGTGCAGCGCTTTGATCAAAATAAACGGATTTTCACCACGATACTCAACTAAAACTACACGTCCACCTGGTTTAAGCGCCTTCACAAGTGCTTCCATCACTTCTCTGGGATACTCAAATTCGTGATAGGCATCCACCATTAACGCTAAATCAACACTTGCTGTCGGCAGATTCGGGTCTTTAATGCTAGCTAAAATCGGCTCAACATTCGTAATATTTTCCTCCTTTTTCATAAAATTAATCATATCGAGCATCTCCGGCTGAACATCCACCGCCAGCACCTTTCCTTGTGGCACGAGGGGAGCAATGCGAAAGCTCATGTATCCTGTCCCGGCTCCGATATCTGCCACAATATCAGTGGGTTTCAAGTCGAGGGCATTCACCACTTTAGAAGGTCGCTCCTCAGCTTCTCGACTCGGTCGTTCCAGCCAAAATGCTCCCTCATGTCCCATCACTTTGGCGATTTCTCGACCCATGTAAAACTTGCCAATCCCTTCTGAGCTATGGTTGCGCCGTTCCTGATAAATAGCGTTATCAGAAGCAATTGTATTCGCTAGTCCCGTGTCAGCAGGATTGAGCAAGAAACCGCCTATAATTACCAAAACAATCCCTGCTACACGTAATCTTTTCAAAGTTTCCATCCTTGCTTTACCTGAATATGCCTCAGCCTTGTGCTATTTGCTCAATTTAGCACCCAGACAGTCAGGAGCATATCATTCGATTCTTTAAAATCTTCCGAATTCCCGAAGAAACGGCTGTATGAAGAATTGGATGTATTAGGAAGTAGTCGGTGATGCGTAAGCGTTGCGGCTGCGAGAGCAGCATCGCGTTCATCTACAGAGAATATTTGTATAAACAATTACAATAATATCTTGAGTAAGAGCGGAAGCGATGTATTCTCTATTTGTTAAAGAAGTTTAACTTTTTAACTGAGTATTTGGAAAACTTTTAGTAGTTTTTCCATTGCAATTACTCAGTAGTTGTAGGGTAAAAATACTCATAATTTGCGTATTTAGTAGGCATTACCCACCTTACTTAGCCGACCTAAATTCATCATTCAAGGTATGCAACGATGGCAAGACAGATTTGGTCATTAAGTCTAAGTTTAATTATTAGCAGTCTCCTAGGGCTGTCTGGAATGGCTCCGGGACTGGCTCAGCAAGATGAACTCACCCGTGCTGAAGTTTACAAACTGTTAAATAATGTCCAACTATTCTTAAGAAACAAGCCAGCCCGACCTGCCAAAAAAGCGGATATATTAGCGCCTAGAGATGCCCTAAGGACTGCGGCGCGTGCGAGAGCGGAACTACTCTTTAATGAAGGTTCTTTGGCGCGAATCGATCAGAGTACCACCTTCCTATTTAAGCCAGGTCTGCGCCGCTTTCAACTCACAAATCGCGTTGCTACTGAAACAGTATTACAACTGAAAGATGGCATTGCTTTAGTGATTAATCCACCCGGAAGTGCAGTGACGACTGTGGAAACGCCAACCAGTACAATCCAGCTTCAGTCGTTAGCAACCTCAGCAACCCCCGCTGCACCACTGTCACCATCGCAGGGTAGCAGTGCAGTCATGGTCGTGTACAACGCTGCTACTAACACGGCACAACATTTTGCCCTCACTGATGGTGTAACAATAGCGACTCCTACAGGCAGCAATCCCGTTTCCTTGAAAGGGGGGCAGGTTGTAGTCGCCTCAGCGGGCGGGGTGGGACAGCCAGTAGAATTTGACCTTCAGGGGTTTTATAGCACGATTACGCTAGCAGCAGGTCTGGGGCCGGGGCAAGAAAGTATCGTTGCTCAAGAGTCTTATGCGGTTCAGCAGACACTCAATATTGTTCGGATTAGTACGTTGGCAGCAGTCAGAAATCAAGCGAGAAGAATCAGTAGTTTTGAAACAACTTTCTTAAGAGATGCCCTGACTGGTGGGGATAGCAATTTCGATGGACAAAAAGGAAAAACATCCGTTTTGATTTTCAACCCAAGCGTCACTACTGGAGTTTTCACAAGAACGGGTGAAAATACTGCTACTTTTACGGCTACTAATGGAACAGTCAGCAGCATTAGTGTAGATTTCGATACCCAATCCACCACAATTAATAACAATGCTGGTGTCTCTAATTCGGTTGGTTTGAGTGGCAATAATGCATCTGCCACAGTTATCAATGCTAATGGTACAGTCACTAAAATTCAGGTTTTTGGTGTAGGAGGGAAAGAACCTAATGTCGGCAGTTCTTTTCCGGGAACGCTGACAACTGGGATTGCACCTGATAGATAACTAATTTTCAGCAGATTATCAGGGCAGAGAAATTTGCGTTTCTATTAACAGGTGTGAGGTAAAATTGTGGACACTAAAGATTTTTTATTCTTATTCGGAGTATCAGCTTTATTTTTATCTAAACCAGCGATCGCGGCAAATCCGACTGATGGACTAATCCCACTTGGAGATTCTCCAGCAACCGAGGAAAATGAGCGGCGGATTACACCCTTAGTATTGCCGCAGAGTGGTGTATCCAGCGCTCCAGAACAGTCTTCTCGCGTCTCCTCATCACGAACGCCTAAAAGCGAACCGGTTCAACCGATTGATATTGCAGACAATACTCCTGTAACTGCAAGCTCAATTTCATCTGGCGCTGACGAAATACGCACCGACGAAATCGTGCAGGCGACTTCAGAAGAAGCGATCGCGCCGAATGCTACCGATCCAGTCTCACCCGATCTTCTCACTCAGAATGAGGTACAGGAGCCGGAACCAGGTTCGCCTGACAGCAGCATGGAGCAGGTGACACCCGTATTTCAACTGTCGGATGTGCAACCGAGTGACTGGGCGTATCAGGCATTGCGATCGCTTGTAGAACGTTATGGCGCAATCTCTGGTTATCCAGATGGCACTTTTCGGGGAAACCGTGCCTTAAGTCGCTATGAATTTGCGGCTGGATTGAATGCAACCTTGGAAAAAATTCGAGAAATAACTGCTTCTAGTTTAATCGACAAAGTCCGTAAAGAAGACTTAGAAACACTGCAAAAACTCCAAACAGATTTTGCGACTGAACTCGCTACTTTACGAGGTCGTATCGATAATCTGGAAGCTCGAACTACTTTCTTAGAAGCGCACCAGTTTTCTACAACTACAGTTCTGGGGGGAGAAGTCATCTTAGGATTGCAAACAGCTGCTGGAGGCGACCCTCCCGGAAGAGGAGAAAGTAACACCGTTCTCACTCATCTGACACAATTGCAACTCCTTTCTTCTTTCACAGGTAAAGATGTACTGCGATTAGGATTAGCAACGGGTAATTTTGCTAATCGTGGCTTTACAAATTTTGAGTCGCTCAACACCAATATGGCTCTGCTTTCTTATCAAGCAGATTTGGACAATCAGATTGAGCTGAATTCGCTGGAATATCGATTTGCTGGTTTTGGCGATCGCGTTGTTTTTACCCTGAAACCTGTCGGCTTTAGCTTAAGCAGTGTTCTCAGTCTTAATACCCCTTACTCTGATGCTGGACAGGGAGCCATTTCGCGTTTTGCGGGAGGAAATCCCGTTTTTAAAATTGGGAATTTGGATGCTGGGGTAGGCTTTGATTGGTTGCTTTCAAATAAAGTTCGCTTGCAATTTGCCTATGGCACCAGAAATGCTAATAATGGCGAAGAAGGTTTATTTAAATCGGAGCATAGTGCTTTGGGAATACAGCTTTTACTTAAGCCCAGCTCCAGCATCATCACTGGTTTAGCTTATGTAAATGCCTATTCCAGCGATGGTCGATTAGATACTTTTACAGGTAGCAATAATGCCGATGTTTCTGGGGGTTTCAATGAGCCTTCCCAAATTCATGCTGTCAGCGCTACTTTCCAATGGCGATTGAATCCTAACATTACCTTTGGGACTTGGGGCGGTGCAATTTTAACCAATTCTCTAAAATCAGATGCACTGGCTTTAACCACCACTTACCTTTTTTCTTTAGGCTTCTCCGATCCATTTGGCAGACAAGGAGATTTGCTAGCTTTTCTAGTTGGTCAACCGCCGAGGCTGAATGCAGGTCTTCTAATTGAGGACGTAGATGATGGAAATTCCTTGCATTACGAGGTTTTTTATCGCTTTCGCGTCAGTGATAATCTATCCATAACTCCAGGCTTTTTTATCGTTACTGACCCCGGACACATTTCCAGAAATAACGATATTTTTGTAGGAGCAATTCGTACTACTTTTAGCTTTTAGTTATCAGTTGCATATAGCAGTCCTAAATGATTCGTGAAGGCGATATCCTAGGGCAACTCTTACGAAGTCGGGGATCTGAACCAATACGGTTCGGTTAAAAATAATTGTAGGTTGGGTTGAGGAACGAAACCCAACAAATGCTTATGTTTTGTTGGGTTTCGTTCCTCAACCCAACCTACGCGAACTTTGGTGTTTTTGGCTTTACATTCTCTCAGCAAAGGTATATTTGCCAAAGTTGGGTTTCGTTCCTCAACCCAACCTACGCGAACTACGCGAACCTTGGTGTTTTTCACTCTACATTCTCTCAGCAGAGGTATATTTGCCTACGCGAACCTTGGTGTTTTTGGCTCTACATTCTCTCAGTAAAGGTATATTTGCCAAAGTGGGATGCTCCCTTCAGTAACTTTGTCTATCTTCTGACAATGCATATCTCCTGAGAAACCAACCTATTAATCATTACGGCTCAAGTGAGCTACTGTTTCTCGCTCGGAGGGAGCCATGAAAACAAAATATTTCTCCCTTGTATTTACTTCCTTACTGACTTTAGGGCTAATTGCTTCAGTTAATCCATCTGTTCAAGCCAACTCAGATCCTTCTCAAAATAATACCGCCAAAACCGCTTTCAGCATTACTACTGAAACGCCCCAAGCATACAACCCACCGGATCGGGGATATCCGGAACGTCGAGAAGGTGCAGGTAGCTACTAAGGGGGCTGATTAAAAAGAAAACGTTGAGTAAAGTGTTACGTCGGATTGCATAGATGAGATTCGCTCCGATTCACATTTTGATTAGTTTTCAGATAATCACGCAAGCGATCGCATCCTCGCGTCAGTAAGTTATCTAAATCCAAATTCCATAACCTGACGCCGCTATCTTCACTTCCACTAATCAATGTGCCATCTGGACTAAAACTGATGCTACTAATCTTTCCGGAATGTCCAAGAAGTGTTTTGATCGGGGTGGCATCGGCAATATTCCAAAGTTTAATCGTGTTATCAGCACTGCCCGAAACCAACACTCGTCCATCTCGACTGAAACTAATACTTGTCACTCCGTCACTATGTCCTGCAAGCGTATTGATCGGGGTGCCGTCTGCGACTTTCCAAAGCTTAATCGTGTTGTCCCAACTTGCGGTTGCAAGAATTTTGCCATCGGGACTGAAGGCAACAGATGAAATTGCTAAGCCATGCCCCTGCAAATTTTTTACAGGCATTCCTTCTGCATTTTTTTTAGTTCCTATATTCCATAGTTTCACAGTATTATCAGCGCTGCCAGAAGCCAGAAATTGGCTATCAGGACTGAAACTGACACTGTTTACCGCATCGCTATGTCCCCTTAATGTTTGGATTAATGTGCCATCTGCTACACGCCACAGCTTGATCTTTTGGTCGGCACTACCAGAAGCCAACAGTTGACCATCCTGACTGAAACTGATGCTAGTCACCCCATCAGTATGTCCTGTCAATGTTTGAATTAAAGTCCCATCGCGCCACAGCTTAATTGTTTTATCAGCACTGGCAGAAGCCAGTAGGGGCGAGGTTTTCCCACCTTTACTATCAGGACTCCAAGCGACAGCGGTAATGGTAGATTGATGTCCGCTCAGGGTTTTAATTAACGCTTTCCCGGTGATGCCATCTCGACGCCAAAGTTGGATTGTTTCATCCCAACCCGCAGCAGCAAACATCTTGCCATCGGGACTGAAACTCACACTATAAACGCCACCCTCGGATGTTGTTTTCATATTATTAATGGTCCAGATTCTAACAGTTTTGTCTGCACCAGCAGAAGCCAATAGGGGCGTATCCCGCTTCTTAGCATCAGGACTAAAACTTACACTCAAAACTTCTGCGCCATGCGCTTTTATGGTTTTTACAAGTGTTGCTTCTGGACTAGATTTAGTATCTATGCTCCACATTTTTACGGTACCATCAGCACTAGCAGAAGCTAAGAGTTGACCGTCGGCGCTAAAACTAATGCTATTGACTTGATTAGTGTGACCTTCAATAGTTTGCAATAATTTGCCGTCAGCATTCCAAAGCTTTATCGTGTTGTCACCACTGGCAGAGGCGAGGATATTTTGAGAGGAGAACGCGACATGAGTAACGCGATCGCTATGTCCTGTAAAACTTTTAATTAACGTGCCATCGCTGCGCCACAGTTTGATTGTTTTATCTTCACCGGCAGAAGCGAGAATCTTGCCATCTGGACTAAAACTCACACCCCAAACCCAACCAGCGTGTCCGTTCAATGTTTTGAATAAAGTGCCATCAAGACGCCACAGTTTCACCGTTTTGTCACGGCTAGCAGATGCTAAAAACTGACCATCTGGGCTAAAACTGATACTTGTTACCCAATCTCCATGTCCGGTGAATGTTTGCAGTAATGTGCCATCAAGACGCCAGAGTTTGATAGTTTTATCGGCGCTAGCAGAAGCAATCAAATTACCATCTAGGCTAAAAGCGACACTGATAACCCTCTCTTTGTGTTCTAAAGATTTGATTAACGTGCCATCTCGACGCCAAAGCTTCACCGTATTGTCATCGCTAGCAGAAGCCAGAAAATTCCCATCGGGACTGAAAGTAACGCTATTCACTTTTTGAGTGTGTTGCTGCAAGCGATCGCTCTCTTGCGTTTCCTCAACCGCTTGTCCTAAAGTCGCTACCGTTCTCACTTTGGTAACTTCAGGTGCAGAAATTTGCTTGAGTTGTTGCCCCGCTTTAACACCGGCAATCAACGCTTCTAATTGCTGATTTGATAATAAAAGTGCTTCCGATGATGCATTTAATGCCTCAATTTCCCGCACCTGCGCCGCTTGTTTTTGCCCAAAAGCCAAGCCGCCGAAACCAAAAGCAGCAAGTCCTAAGACACTAATCGCTACAACAGCAGCTTGAGCCTGTCTCAGTCTTCTTTTTGCCTGTAATTGTTGCTGATGTCTTTCTTCTAGACAAGCTTCAATAAATCGCTGTACATCTGAAGATAACTCATCCGTGTACTTGATATAAATTTCTTCGGCTTCCGCTAGCCGGACTCCTCGCAGTAAAAAATCAGATTGTTGACCACTTTGCTGCCATATTTGAGCTGCTTGCTCAATCTGGCGTTCTTGTCGCAATCGCTCCCGATTTTCCTCCAACCACCAGCGCAATGTTGACCAGTGGCGGATTAAAATTTCATGGGCAACTTCTACAGTTACTTCCTGTTTCAATAATTGTAAAGAAGTTGCATCTAAAGTCTCTGGTGCTTCGCCCCGACTTTGCGCGATCGCATCCGCATCGTCCTCCAAGTCGATCGCAACCAGCTTGGCATTCGTCAAGACTTGCAGCGTTCTCTCCACTAAGATTGCTGGATATTTCTCCACCACTAAATCTGATTTAAATACCCGCCGTCGAGTATCTTCTGTTCCTTCTCCCAGCTGAGTTAACGACAAGAAAATCCAGCGAGCGCAACCTTGAGCCTCCGGGTCTAAACTATCGTAAACTGCTTGTGCTTTTCGCTCTAAAGCTCCTTTGAGTCCACCAATTTTCTGAAAATAAGCTTGTAGCGTTAATTCACCCGCATGACGGTGTTCCCACAACTGCTCTAAAACAAATTCTAGTAAAGGTAAATCGCCTGCACTCGCGTGGGGGGAACCGCTGCCATACAACTCCTGACATAAAACTTCAACCAAATCTGCTTCTACTTTTAAGCCGACTTTTTCCGCTGGATTAACAATAACGCGGCGATAGTCGTCCTCCGTTAAACCGGGTGGAACCAATACGCTCGACTGCTGTAAAATTTTTGCGAGTGCCGGGACTTCTAAACAAGCGGCGATGAAGTCTACCCGCAACGTGAGGATCAGCTTAAAGCGATCGCCTGCATAGTTCACCGCCCCCATCACCAATTCTAAAAAGCGCTCTGTGTCTTCGGTTGGAGCCAGCGTGAATAATTCCTCAAACTGATCCACCACCAAAACTACCATTGGCTCAGTTCGGCTACGCACCCAGTAAACAAAGCCTTCTACCCCCTGATACAACATTCCTTCTAGTTGCTGTTGTTGGTAGGCTTTTTCCCTGTCCGTACCGGGATCGACCAGCCGCCGCGCCAAATTTTCCAGGGGACGTGCGCCTGGTATTAGCTGCCGAATCCACCAGCGATCGCTTCCAGGTAGCTGTTTACCCTGCCGCAACTGAGCGATTAATCCCGCCTGCACCACCGAAGATTTACCGCTGCCAGAAGCGCCGACAACCGCCAAAAACGATCGGTGTGCCAGGTGGTTAATCAGTTGCTGCGTTAAATTTTCTCGACCGTAAAAGTATTGTGCATCTTCTTCCCCGAATGCTCTCAACCCCCGGTAAGGGCAGAGTCCTAAATCAAAACCTTCTGTTTGTTCAATGCCGCGCGATCGCGTATTTCCCGGAAAAACTTCAATGACGCCCTGTGCGCCTGATAGCCAAACCTGAAACGGAATGCCGCTTCCTGCCAAGGAAACTTGTAATTGAGTAATCCACCCGGCTGCTGTTAACCCAGTTGGTTGATTAGCTGCAACTAAAGTATCAAGTAAAGCTTGGGCGAATTGTTCTGGGGCATCCGTTGGAGCGATCGCGGCGATGATACACTGTCCTTGCTCTGAGCCAACTTGCAAATCTTCTACCCAATCTGAACAAGAGGATTGGTAATCTTCTCGGCTCCTCTGCTGGTATATCCCTTCCGGACAATCCAAAATGATAATGTGTTGAGTAACCGTAGAGTGACGTAGCTGTTGCCTCAACCAAGAACGACTCAGGCGAATATCATCTCCCAGTACCAACATCGCCTCCCCAGCTTCAGTTTCCTCAATGTGTCCGCGCAGATACAATAAAGCCGTTGTCGGTTCAGTTTCAAAGACAAAAGGCGATTCTCCGTTGGAGACACTACGCGATCGCAAGCACTTAGCGATCGCTTCCCGTACATCCGATCCATCAGTTCCCCGTCGAGACCAGTATTCCAATTCAAAGCCACCCGCACCGCGTAGCACCTTGCTCAACGCAAGAGTAATCTGATTGCTAGCCAGTCCCTCTACCACCAGTGCTTGTCGCGGATAGGGCGATGCCACACCCACGGGTTTAAGTCCCAGAATCAGTTCACCAACCCCTTCCACAATCCGCTTCGGCGTTTGTAGGGGATATTCTGGATGCAACTGACTTTCACCGCGACCGCGATGCTGCTGGTTAATCAACCGCAACTGCTGGTTCGTTTTATCTATATATTGCAGCGTCTGATAATAAACATATCGGTAAAGCCCATCCGCCTCAATGACGCCCTGTGCATCTGCCGCCTCACCCTGCAATCCCCGCATTAAATAGTAGGTAAACACCCCATGCCCTAATTCTGGAAACTCCCAGGATTGTTGCGCTTGATCGCAAGACAGCAAAGCATAGAACCCTTTACTTTTTTGCGCCCGTTGTCGCAAAACTTCCACAAGTTGGGGTGTCGGATTGGGCAATGATTCTGCTTGTTCTCCTCTCGCCCCCCATAATGTCATGCCACCACTATGACAAGCATCCAGCCACACTAGCTGCTGATGTGCGAGACTATTTCCCAACCCCTGCAACAGTTCCTGCAAAGATAAACCCGTACCGAGTAAATTGTCCTTCTGGGTATCGGCAAGACACAAAACCGCCTGCTGTCCGGACGCAGAAACTCCACCCCTAGACGGTTCTAGCATCCCGTGTCCCGAAAAATAAAACAGAATCGTATCCTGTGGTTTAGCCGCCGCCGCAATTTGCTGCAAACTGGTACGAACCGATGCCAACTGGGGCAACTGGGCGGCAAAATCGTGATGAATTCTCACTTCCTTTTGCGGAAATCCCTGAGTTGCGCCTGCCAACGCATCTGCCAATCCCTGACAATCCACTGCGGAGTAGCGCAGAGAAGGTAATCGCTCATCCCGGTATTGATTTACTCCCACCAATAGCAACCAAAGTTTCGCTTGCCCAGTTTCTAAGGCAAGCGTTGAGCGACTGGTACCAACGCTGACTGGAGACATTTTTTTAGGGATTGGTAATTAGAAAAAAGTTTTAGCTACTCGTGAAGGCGAGATCCCCGACTTTTCCAAGAAGTCGGGGATCTGAACCGCTGGCATCTCACGACTCAAATAGGATTGCTATAGATTCAGTTCTAGCACAGTCCGCTTTGTGGCTCAAGAAAACACCAACTGTGGCACTAATTGCAGTCATGACAACAAGCGATCGCGCAAGTATTTTTTTTTCTCCTGTAAATGATCGTGCATTCGGGTTTGAACCTCTTCATTCACTGAATAGGTTGACCTCTGTTGTTCTATGCAGAAAAATCGTAGGTTGGGTAGAGCGTAAGCGAAACGCAACAAACTGCTCAAAGGGAGCCAACACATCCGAGATTTGGATAGTCTTTCAGGGTTGACCTCTGTTGTTCTATGCAGTTTGAGCTAGGATGCTATCAGGAAAATTTTTAAATTTGCAATAATTATAAATAAAAACAGCTTCCCCGACATGAGGAGAAGCTGCGATTCAGATGAAACGTTTTATTTGCTTACATGAACGATGTTTTCCTAACGGAGTACAGGTGAGATCGTTAAGTTTTACCCCAATATCCGATTGCCCACCCCTGCTGAATTCCGCTGAGGATTTAATGGAACCTAACCCGGCTAGCACCTCCTCTGTGTCTACCATTGGGTGCGCTTCGGTCTGCTGGTGCAGGTGCGACGAAACACGCGGATGAGCTTTCTGGTTTGGCAATTTGTGTCTGTCTTTCCGCAGCACAAGTAAAGTCTTGAGGTGCTGCAATTGGATTTACTAAACCTATAGCCAATGCTGTACTAGAAGCCACGATTAGGTAACGTTTCAACATAGCAGAAATACTCTAGCAATAACGCTGTTTTGCTTTAAAACCCTTTCCTTAACTACATAGGTTTGGCTTGCTTTTTGTATGCACTGTCCTGATTCACCCGTTCAGGCTAATCAGGACAGTGCAATTGTTAGCACGGATGCGCGTAGGACGGAGTCTGGCGCGAAGCGATCGCTTTGAGCCATACTTGGATTTCTTTGTAGCTACAGAAACCTTCTGGATATGCGTAATTCTTCTCGTAGTTTGGCTTCTACTGGCGGGGGGAATTCCTTTTTTCGTCCTGGGCTGATTTGGATATTTAATAGTTGTGCTAACCTGCTCAGTATTCCCAAAAGCCATCAGGATACCTATGCAGCATTATTTTCGGTAATCTATATTAGCTAGGATGCTATTAGGGAAATTTAAACTTTATTTTAAAGACTTAGAAATAAAAACAGCTTCTCCAACATGAGGAGAAGCTGCGATTCATAGGAAATATTTTTACTAATTTAGATTGACGGTTTTTTCCGAACAAAGTACAGGTGATAACGTTAAAATTTCCCCCAATATCCGACTGCCCACCACTGCTGAATTCCGCTGAAGATTTAATGGAACCTAACCAGGCTCAGTTAGCACCTGCTTTAAGTTTTGCATTAGCTGCGCTTTAATCTGCTAGTGAGGGTGCAAATCTCCAGTTCCCAAACTGCCTTATTTGCGAGGCTACTTGGCGTTCATGTAGCGAATAATCCAATAACTAATTGAAAGAGATAAAAGGGCAATCCCCAACCCAATTATATCAACTCCTGATGTTTTTTCTAAATCTAGAATGATAATTTTTCGAGCAACGGCGATTAAAGAAGTAACAATTACTAACTCAACTTGAATAACGTGTTTTTTTAGATAGGCAGTGATATTTTCTAAAATTTCAAGAGCAATTAAAACATTCAAAAACAGTCCGAATATTTTGAATAATGTTTTCGTGAAAGGCTCATCTGGTTGACCAGTTAGCATTTCTACCAAAACAACTCCTAGATTCCAAATTGCTACCAGGATAACTAAGATCATAGCAACTGAAAGAACCTTAGAAACAATGCCCTCTATCTTTTCCAGCCCGTGCAGGAAGTTTTCATCTTTGAAAGCTGCTCTAATTTGTTTTGTTAACCTCTTGCTTATCCACATTTTGCCAATCTCTTTTTATAGACACACCATTCAGATTATTTTAAAACCGTTAGTATTTTTTATACTTAACGCGGTAAAAGGCAAAAGGAAAAAAGATGCGTTATTTTTCCTTTTGCCTTTTGCTTTATTCGTCGTGAGCAAAGCGATTGTAGAGGAAATCCAAAGCGCGATTTCGCAGTTTGTAGTATTGCGGATCTTCCATAATTCGGGCGCGATCGCGCGGACGTGGAAAAGGAATTTCCATCACCTCGCCAATCTTAGCATGAGGGCCATTCGTCATCATTACTAAGCGATCTGATAAAAACAAAGCCTCATCAATATCGTGAGTAATCATTAATACAGTCGCTCGGTTGTCGTTCCAAATTTTCAGCAATTCTTCCTGTAATTCTTCCTTAGTAATTGCATCCAACGCTCCAAAAGGTTCATCTAGAATTAAGACTTGGGGACGAATCGCCAAAGCACGGGCAATACTCACCCGCTGTTTCATCCCGCCGGATAGTTGGGGCGGCTTTTTGTCAGCAGCTTCTGTGAGTCCCACCATTGCTAAATGGTCTCTTACAATCGCCCTTTTTTCAGCTTCCGGCTTATTAGGATAAACTGCGTTAACTGCTAGGTAAATATTTTCAAAAGCAGTCCGCCAAGGCAACAAAGCGTAATTTTGGAATACTACCATGCGGTCTGGCCCCGGTTGGGTGATGCGCTTAGAGCCAACCCGCACCTCGCCGCTGCTGGGCGTACTAAAACCCGACACCATATTTAGCAGCGTTGATTTGCCACACCCAGAGTGACCGATGATACAGATAAACTCGCCTTGCTGTACGGTGAGGTTAACGTCTTCCAGCACCGTGTAAGAACCTTTTGGCGTTGGATAAACTTTGGAGACATTTTCAATCACCAAAAATGGAGAACTAGGATTTTGAGTTTTGAGTTTTGAGTTTTGAGTGAAAGAAGTTGGAGTTTGAAAGTTAAAAGCTTGCATGGCTGTAGAGAGGGTAAATAAACTGTGGGAGCAAAATTGGGCGATTAGAAATCGCGGCTACACGAGACTTTACCTACTTTCGCAAGTTTTAAATTCAGTCCGCGTAAGCGGTGTTTGTATAGCCGCGAATTACATTCGCCGGGGTTTCTGTTAATTAGGCTGCTGTCTTCGTCCTTGAATCGATGACCACTTCCGCAACTGAAAAATCCTGTTTAATCGCCAGACTGTTGAGATAGGCTATCGGGTCATCGGCGTTAAAAGGAGTGCCATCGAACAGTTGAATTGCGCCGCGAGTATAACTAATATCAAGACCCAGTTCTCGCGCTGCTGTGCTAAACGCACCAACTCGACAGACTCGTTCCAGAATTTCTACCCAATTTCTAGGGAAAGGAGTATCGCCCCAACGCGCCAGCTGCGTCATAATCCAAAGTTGCTCAGTTCGACTGGGACGGTTGACTCCACCTTCGCCGTAAAACTGGTGATGGGCATACTCGCGCATTGGATGGTCTAAGCTACAGGCGGAGAAGTTTGGTTCTCCCATCTGGATGTAAGCCAAATCGGTACTTACATACTCCCGCCGCGCCAAAATCTCCCGAATCTCTTGGGCATTCGCCGTATCTGCACAGTATTTGCAAGCTTCCAAGAGAGCTTTCACTAAGGCGATGTGGGTGTTAGGATAAGCTGCTGCCCAGTCTTCCCGCACCCCTAGAACTTTGCCTGGGTGTCCCAGCCAAATTTCTAAGTCTGTCGCAATCGTAAAGCCAATTTCTTCCTCGGCGGCGCGGAGATTCCACGGTTCCCCGACGCAGTAACCGTCAATCGTTCCGGCTTGCAAATCCACGATCATTTGAGCGGGAGGGATGGTTTTGAGGGATACGTCGCGGTCGGGGTCAATGCCCCCAGCTGCCAGCCAGTAACGCAGCAGCAGGTTGTGCATGGAACTGGGATGCACCATTCCCATCCGGTGCTGACCGGGAGTGCGACGCAGGTAATCTTTAAAATCAGATAAGCTGTACACGCCTTGCTCGTAGAAGCGCTTGGCGAGGGTGATGGCGTTGCCGTTGCGGGTCA
Source organism: Coleofasciculus sp. H7-1 (assembly GCF_057473865.1). NCBI lineage: Bacteria > Bacillati > Cyanobacteriota > Cyanophyceae > Coleofasciculales > Coleofasciculaceae > Coleofasciculus > Coleofasciculus sp. H7-1. The sequence goes on along the minus strand of NZ_JBYCCT010000057.1, from coordinate 22,356 downwards.
TGGTCAGGGAGGTGACGACCGGAACCGGGCGGTTCTCATGACCTCCCAGGGTTAACCAGATGGGCATTCCGGAGGGCATCTGGGCAGCATCCAAATATCCGCCAGTTATACCATCGGTGATTCCCCGCCAGCTGGTTTCGCGCATCAGGTTGACTTCATCCAGTCCATGCTTAGTAAAGAAGCCTTTTTCCTTTGCAATCGCTAGAGGCGCACAAGCGGTTAGGGGTAAGAAGCCAATATCAAGATTAACTTTTTCTAGTCCGTGACGCGCGATCGCTGCCGTCTTCCTCGCCCGAATTTTCTTAATCCGTTTCTGCTGATTGAGGAAATAAATCATCTCACTCCGCAAGCTGTAGTAGCTGGGATGTTCTACGACTTCCATCCGCTTGCGGGGACGAGGAATATCAACTTCCAGAATTTGACCAATCTTGGATTCTGGCCCGTTGGTGAGCATTACAATTCGGTCAGACAACAGCACTGCTTCATCGACATCGTGAGTCACCATAACGGCGGTGACTTGGTTTTCTTCGCAGATTCTCATCAGCTGTTCTTGCAAGTTACCCCGCGTCAGCGCATCTAATGCACCAAACGGTTCATCGAGTAGCAGTAACTTGGGACGAATCGCGAGGGCGCGGGCGATCGCTACCCTTTGTTTCATTCCACCGGATAATTGAGCGGGTGGTTTATCGGCAGCATGACGCAACCCTACCATATCGATATGCTGCTCGACGATTGCTTTGCGTTCCCCGGCTGGCAAATCTTTCATTACCGAGTTGACAGCTAACGCAATATTTTCCCGTACTGTGCGCCAAGGCAATAGGGAATAATTTTGGAATACTACCATCCGGTCAGGGCCAGGTCTAGTAATGCGTTGTCCTTCCAGCGTCACTACACCTTCCGTTGGCAAATCTAAACCCGCCACCATGTTTAACAAAGTGGATTTACCACAACCGGAGTGACCAATCAGAGAAACAAATTCTCCCTTTTTTATCTGGAGGTCAATTCCTTTGAGGGCGACATAGGTGCCACCTCCGGCTAACGAAAAAACCTTATCGATTTGGTCAACGGCAACAAAAACGCTCATGGTAGTTGGTGATTGATAATTAGTAAGTTGGTGATGACTGATGGGTGATTGGTAGTAGGTAATAGGTAGTAAGTAGTCGCTTTTTACCCATTACCCATTCTCTACTTCTGTCCTTCGGGTAAAATCCGCGTTTCGATCCAAGCCATCGCTTTATCTAGCAGCAGACCAACAACACCGATGTAGATTAAAGCCAAGATAACTTCGCTAACTGCGTTATTCTGATAAGCTTCCCAGATAAAGAAGCCAATCCCGACAATACCTGACATCACAATCTCTGCTGCGATAATCGCCAACCAAGCCAAACCAATCGCAATTCTCAAGCCTGTGAAAATGTATGGTAAAGCAGCAGGGATGAGAATATTGAAGAAGTATTCTTTCCGTGAAAGTTGCAGAACTTTGGCGACGTTGTTGTAATCTTGAGGAATTTGCTTCACTCCCACAGCGGTGTTTATCAAGATAGGCCAGATTGCCGTAATAAAAATCACGAAAAGGGCGGCTGGTTCGTTTTGGCGCAAGGCTGCCAAAGAAATTGGTACCCAAGCTAGAGGCGGTACAGTTCGCAATAACTGGAAGATGGGATCTAAAGCTTTGGACATCATTTTATTCGTACCAATCAAGATGCCCAAGGCAATGCCTACAATTGCTGCTAAGGAGTAACTAATAGCTACCCGTTGTAAGCTGGCGAGAATCTGCCAAAACAAGCCTTTGTCCGTACCACCTTTGTCATAAAAGGGATACAGAATCAGTATCCAAGTGTCTTTGATAACCTGAATGGGGCCTGGTAGTGTCGCACCCGGAGTCCAAGAAAACAGCTGCCACGCGAGGAGGAAGATAGCGATCGCAATAAATGGCGGTATCAGGTCGGGAAATTGTTTGTTCAGGCGGGATAACCAGGTGTTCTGGGAAGCAGTTGCACGTCTTTGTAGCGTTGTCATGGACAGTGTTCTCCTAAACTTAAACTTGGCTAATGGGTAATTGGTCTATTGGTTGTTGTCCGTTGTCTGTTGTTGGTTATCAACTAACTGCTGACAACCGACTAAGCTTTCACCTTCTTGATTTTCAGTTGTTGCAGGTAAGCTGTGGGATTCTCTGGGTCAAACTTGACACCATCAAAAAATTCTTCAACGCCACGAGACGTACTTGTAGGGATGTCGGCAGCAGAAATTCCGGCTTCTTTGGCAGCTTCTCGCCAAATATCTTCCCGATTGACTTTATCAATAAGGGTTTTAGCATTTGCCAATGTAGATTCAGGCAAAAATCCCCAGCGGACGCTTTCTGTGATAAACCAAAGATCGTGGCTCTTATAAGGATAAGAAACACTTCCTTTTTCATCTTTCCAGTAATAAGATGCCATTGATTTATCATCAATGATGCGACCATCGCCCATATCGTATTTACCCTGGAATGGTTCTGCCAGTATTTCGGCTGGAAGATTAAAATAATTTCGTCCGCCAAGAATTTCAGACGCTTCTTTCCGGTTATCAAAATTATCCAACCACTGCTGCGCTTCCATAATGCCTTTCAAAAGCGCTTTGGTTGCTTTAGGATTTTTATCAACCCAATCTCCTCTCAGGGCGAAGTATTCTTCGGGGTGATTTTTCCAAATTTCCGCTGTCAATGCTGAAATGAAGCCAATCTTATCTTTAACGATTCGATAAGGCCAGGGGTCGCCTGTACTAAAAGCGTCCATCGTCCCCGTCTTCATATTGGCAACAGTTTGAGCAGAGGGTACGGGAATTAATTTAACTTCAGTATCTGGATCGATGCCGTTTCCAGCTAACCAGTAGCGAATCCAGAAATCCTGGTTAACTTGTGCAAAAGTATAAGCAGCGGTAAAAGGAGTTTTTGCGGATTTTAGTCCGTCAAAAAATGCCTTCGCCTTATCCATTTTCACCTCAAGACCTTTTCCTAGATGCTTGCTAGCAATCGCAATTCCATTTCCATGAGTAATCAACTGAGCCAGCACGTACATGGGAATTTTCTGATTACCTTTGGTGATTAAACCTTCAGTAATGAGATGCGGCATTGGCATCTGATATTGACCACCATCAACCCCGCCACCCACTGAACCAATTTCGGTGTTATCCCGCATAGAACCCCAGGAAGCTTGCTTGGAAAGTTCGACTCCAGTCATGCCATACTTGGCAAAGAAGCCTTTTTCTTGAGCAATAATAAAAGGAGCTGCTTCTACAATAGGGATATATCCTAGTTTTACTTTGGTCGTTTCCGGAGCTTGTTCTGGGCTAATATTAGCGGCAGGAGCAGCACCAGGAGTTGTCTGTGCTTGAGTGCTGTTTCCCGGTTCGGGAGGATTTCCTAAACAGCCTTTGAGCAATAAAGACCCCATTGCGGAGGCTCCAGCAGTTAGGATGAATTTGCGGCGTGAAAGTTTAGAAAATTCGCTCATAAGGTCTCCTTGCTACAATCTTGTTTAGTATTTTGAACAGAAAAGCTATCTTAATCAAAAGAACGCTTTTTGAACGCAAAAGCTATGCCAATTAGAGGCATAACAAACCGATTTCCTGCAATGGTTAAAGGTTTAATGCACTAAAATTGACGGTTGTTTGCTACAACCAAGTCGCAAACCTAGTGATAGATCTACGGCAATTAGCTTTAGGAAAACTTGCTGAGGCTAGTCGCGCTAGCTTCTCTGCGTCAGGTAACGCTGCTTGCCCTCTGCGTTAAAAGTAAATATATCACCTTAATCAGTGAGCGCATAGCTAAAAAGCGTTACTTATCAGTGGAATCTTCAATGGTATTTATAAATTTTTTCTTTAGATTTAGACGCATAATCAGCTAAACTAATAGGCTGATTAATGGGTGATTATCTAAACTCCTGAATTTGCGATAAAAGCTAACTAAAGGCAGCGCGATCGCTCGAATTGCATAAATCAGGCAGACTTGTTAATGAAAAATCCAATGGTAATCATAGAAATTTCCTTGGATGTCATCGCTCAACCGTATAAACAGCCCAATTAAGTTTTGCTTATTTAACCTATTTAATGAGGTTTATCTAATTTCCTCAACTTGAGGCGATCGCTGATGCTGAATTCCTTCATCCCTCCAGTCTGTAGGGAGAGCTAAAGTTATCGTCAATTCCCGCCTAGTGCAATAGACAGACGGGTGACTTTGGTAGATTACGCTGTGAAGTGAGAATATCCAAAAGAAAGCGATCGCCTAGCTGAGAAGAAGCATTCGCCATGACCGTAACGATAGCCAAATGCTCTGTGGATAACTATCACCGCATGGCTGCGGTGGTATTTTAAACGATTGGTGTAGTGGAACTACTCAAAGGCGAAATTGTAGAGATGTCGCTGGAAGGAGAACCCTACGCCTATTTCAGCAGTAAAGCAGGAGAATATCTGACTTGCTCGTTGGGCGATAAGCCCTTTGGGGATGGCTTCGCTTACCGCGCAATGATTTGCCCAAGTAAGACAATTACCCTTCCGAATGAATCCGAGCCTGAGCCTGACATTGCTATTGTGCAACGCTTGGAGCATGAATACCTAGAGCCTCACCCCTATCCTGAAAATATTTTTTGCTTGATTGAATACTCAGATTCCACATTAGACAAGGATTGGCAGACTAAAAGTAAAGTCTATGCTGAAGTCAATATTCCTGAATACTGGGTTGTAAACCTCAAGAAGAGAATAAGTTATAGTATTTCGAGACCCTGAAGATGGGCAGTATGCCTCAAAATCTACACTAAATGAGGGGATGATTGACGCATTGGCATTTCTAGATGTAGCTGCATCCGTAGATTCAATTGCCAGCATTTAGGATCGCGTCTTTGCCATTTCCAGACATCCAGGTATCTGTCAAGAGGCTTTTGGCTTGAGTAACTTTGTCCAATTTCGCCAGGGTGTAGTGAGAGCTAAAATAGTTTTTAATACAGTGTTTATTGTACTGTATCTTCAATAACATTCATAACCCCAAATTCGGATAGATAGGCAGGATAAAACTGCTCTGGAGCAGTTCGTAGTTGATAACGAAGATTTAGAGAAGCTAGAAACGTTGGTAGCTCAGTTCAATATTTTTGAGGCAATTGGGGTCGTCCGTCAGGAAATTCGACACTCTAACTTTTTAGCATTTCTGCTCAACCCCTCTGGGACACATCGCCTAGGGGATACGTTTCTTAAGCGGTTTCTCAAGCGAATCCTCTTAAATGTTGAAAAGCCACAAGTCAGTCCGGTCGAGATTGATGTTGCTAACCTTTTAGATGCCGAAGTTCGTCGAGAGTGGAAAAATATTGATGTTTTAGTATATTCTCCAAGCAGCCGAGTTGTCTGCGTAATCGAAAATAAAGTCGGTTCACAGGAACATTCAGACCAATTGCGTCGATACCGAGAAATAATCCTTAAAGAGTTTAAAGGCTACCGTCATATATTTATCTATCTGACTCCCGAAGGACAGACTCCAGTATCTGAGGATGACAGTAAGGTTTGGTTAGTCCACAGCTACGATAAAATTGCTGAACTAATTGACGATACTTGCCGAAGGTATCAATCCACAATCGGTTCTGAAATTTATACATTGATGAGCCATTACAGCAGTTTAATCAGAAGACATATCGCGAAAGACTCAGAAATCGCTGAACTCTGTCGGAAAATCTATAAGCAACATAAGCAAGCTCTCGATCTCATTTATGAGCATCGCCCAAATTTAGCTTCTGAGGTTGCCGATTTTGCAAAGAAGTTGATTCAAGACGCTGAATCACATGGTTTGAGGCTAGACTCTTATTCTAATTCCAAGAACTTAGTTCGCTTTTGTGTTGCTGAATGGGATGATTTTCCCTTCCAAAGAACTTGCAATAATTGGGCAGGAAGTAAGCGAATTTTACGTTTTGAATTCAAAGTTGAACCCTCAGAGGTTATACTTGTGCTGACAATTGGACCAGGTAATCTTTCAATTAGACAAGATATCTACAATGCTCTCGCAGCATATAATATTGCAGGTTTTACCGCAGTCAAACCGGAAAATGAGAAAGGTTGGATCTATATTATCAAGCAGCCGATTATGGAAGTTATTGATCCGGAAGTTTCTATAGACGGTGTAGTAGGGGAAATTCAAGATTTTTGGGAACATTTCTTGACAATCGATTTGCCTGTCATAAAGAAGGCAATTACCGAAAAAATCTCGCCTTTGAGCTAACGCTTCCAACCTTTGATGTTATCGAGTAACAAATAGTTACCTAGTATTCCATTCAGGGCGATCGCTATCTCTACATAAGATAGCTCAAGGCGCGATTCTATATCTAGCCTCTGCACGAGAATAGTAATACAAACAACTCCCTCTAGATGAGAGGGAGTTGAAATTAAAACTAGGGGATTCAATTAGAAATTATTGCCACTTTTCGCTCCAGGCACCCGTTACATTAAATCCACTCGGTGCAATGTTCGTAAATTTCAAAGAACCCCAACCAAATGTGTTGCAAATGGGACCGAAACCGGAAGCGCAAATATCACCAGCACCGTAACCGTTAAACGAACGTGTCCCTAGGTGAGAGTAGGTGGTACCTCCCCAATTACCGTTGCCAAACCAAGTGGTATTGCCGGGACCTACTCGCAGAAAACAACGTAAGCCAGAACCTTGGCGAGTTCCTGTTAGGTCGGAAACTTTATATTCGTCGAAGTATTTACCGCAAGTCTGGGGTCTTGGCAGAGGTTTATAGTTTGCAGCTTTGACTAGGTTCCATTCTTCATTCCACGCACCTGTGACCCGAATTGTGGTTGAATTTACGACTTGAATTGACAAATTTCCGGGAAAATTGTTGTTAATGTTTTCTCCGTTTCCATAAATATCGGAAGCGAATCCAACGAGATTACGACCTCTGTAGAAGGCGTGACCAACGTGGCGATAAGTTGCACCTTTCCAATTTCCTTCGCCGTACCACGCCAATTTAGGAATGCTACTACCCGGCTTACCTTCACTCATCTTGACGCAGCGCACGCCAGTTCCTTCACGTCGATCGAGAGGTTTGACAACATAAGTGAGAGTATGCGGACCACAATTAAAGCTGGGTGCTTGGCTGAGTTTGAAGTTGCTTGGTGTTAAGGGAATGGATAATTGAGCGACCGCCGCTGATGCAGTCGATACTGTCATAATGGCACTGAGAAAGAGGAAACGAAAATTCAGCCTGACCATCTTGCTATTTCCTTGTAGTAAAGTTTGAGGAACGTTGTTGAGTTCCTGTAGTCAAGTTCGGGAAGCGTTGTTGAATCCCGTCTGTTGTTCTCTATGTCGGCTGGCGATTTTTTATGCACACTCGGCAAAACATCATTGAAATTTTTTCGACGTTCTTGCAATTTGATGCGGATCGGTTCAGTGGTTGGGTGACAGATGCCAAACTGCGGCGAAGTATGCTGGGTTGCATGAGTCAGCTGCCACAACCGGAAACTTCAGAAAACTTTTGGGTGCTTTACTGGTACAAGGAAAGGCAATCTCAGGGGGAGAGTCTGGCGCGATCGCCCAAAATGAGTCATTCCCCTGGAACATGGCATCTAGTCGCTTATCTTCAAGAAGCTTGCTATTGGGTGGCTCAAAAAACAGCTGCGAATTTTTCCAGCGGACAGAATACTGTCGCCGACTGTTTTCAAATTGCGATCGCGCAAGTTGATAAAGTCCTCAAAGGCTTTAACCCCAGCCAAGGTTTTGCGCTGAAAAATTACGCTAGTGCCATTTTTAGCAATCTGATCCGCGAAAACCTGCGCCAGCGCGGGGAAGTGGATATCTGCACGCCTTGGGGATTGTTGCGTAAAATTAGCCAAAAGCGACTCATTGAGGCTTTGCAAACAGCGGGGTTATCTTCGCAAGCGATCGCTAGTTACGTTCTCGCTTGGAACTGTTTCAAGGCGGTTTATGTCCCCACGCCAATCGCTAGTCGCAAACTTCCTAAACCAGACAGCACGGCTTGGAACGCGATCGCCGCGCTGTACAATTACAATTCGCAACGACAAGGCGCAGAATCTCCTCCTGAAACGTTGGAAAAGTGGCTGCTGAGTTGTGCTAAAGCTGCACGAGACTATCTCTATCCCACGTTTAATTCCCTCAATACTCCCAGAGAAGGACAAGATTTTGGAGAATTCCTAGAGATTCTGCCAGGAACTGAATCTCCATCCTTACTTGCCGAAATAATTAGCAAAGAAGAAGAACAAAGCCGCAATTCTCAGCTAGCTGAAATTAACGCGGTTTTAGTCGCAGCAGTTGCCAAGCTGGAATCCCAAGCACAACAACTGTTGCAGATGTACTACACTCAGCAGCTAAATCAACAGCAGATTGCCCAGCAGTTGGAGATCCAGCAATATACCGTTTCTCGTCGGCTTTCTAAGGCGCGGCAATCCTTGCTGCTAGCACTGGCTCAATGGAGTCAGAACACCCTGCATATTGCCTTAACCTCAGACGTACTAAAAGATACCAGTGCAGTGCTGGAAGAATGGCTCAAAATCCACTACAGCCATCCTGACACCCTAACCCACAGGGAGCAGCCCCTATGACGTATGACGCCGCCTTATTTGCATTTGCCGATCCGACTCAACTGTGCTTAGAAATATCGCCAACCGCTCAAAATCAGGCTCAACAACAAAGCCAATCTTTTTCTACACTCAGTAGTCGCTGGAATGCTTATCTCAATCAAATTTCCCTAAGTGCAATTTTACCTTGGCTGCGAGAAGAGTACGAACCGAGAGCCAAAGCTTGGCCTAGTGTTGCGGCTTTACCCAGCGGCTGGGAAGTGGTGAATGGAACCGCGATTGAATTAGGGACAACGCGATTCGTATTCATTGCCAGCGAAGCAATCGACTTGAGCGAGTTGCGGGTGCCGCAAGAATGGGTAGATATACCCAGTTGGGTTGGGGATTATTACCTAGCGGTGCAAGTCGAGCCGGATGATGGGTGGGTGAGGATTTGGGGGTATTGCACTCATCAACAGCTAAAGACGAGAGGAAATTATGATGCGAGCGATCGCACTTATTCTCTAGATGAAAGCGACGTAATTTCAGACATCAATGCCCTGTGGGTGGCGCGTCAACTATGCCCGGAAGAAGCAACCCGCGCTTCTGTTGCACCTTTGGCAGCTTTATCATCAACGCAAGCAGAAAATTTGATCCAGCGTTTAGCAAATACTGCGATTGCAGCGCCTCGGCTAGAAGTGCCGTTTGCCATCTGGGGAGCGTTACTAGAGCATGGCGGCTGGCGAGAGCGGTTGTACGAACGACGGCAAGGACTACCGGAGCAGTGGTCAATTCTGCAATGGCTCCGGATAGGTGTCTCAGAAGTCGGACAGCAACTGGGTTGGGGACGGATTGAGTTTCAACCGAGTTTTGCCGGTGCTAGAAGCGCAGAACCCACACCGACACCCACCGCACTGTCTCGCCAATTGGTGATTGCCGGTCAACAATATGAATTGCAGGTCATCCCTCTAGGCAATCCAGAGGAGCGAAGGTGGCGCTTTGAGCTAAGAAATTTATCAATAGTCACGAGCATTCCCGGTGGATTTACCCTGAGACTGCTGACTGAAGACCTACAACCCTTTGAAAACAACGCAGATATTGCCACGACTGCTGTAGAGCAGCTTTACGTTGATGTCATTTTGGCACCCGGAGAAGGATTGGTGTGGGAAATAGAGCCAGTTCCAGAAAACTACGAAAGAGAAATCTTACGTTTTTAAGGGCGATCGCTTTCAACAATTGCCAAGTAGAAAGGGAGTGAACTGTATTGGCATCTACTTGCGCGATCGCTCCCAATTTAATTTATGACTCAGTAACACTCACCGCAGCCCTGAGAATTGCTAAAATTTGCATCATTTAGCTTTCAGGGGGAGTGATGACAAACTGGCAAATCATTAGTGGTGGAGTAACGGCTCCTAGAGGGTATCGGGCGGCTGGAATCGTCGCCGGACTGAAGCCTTCAGGCTTACCGGATTTAGCGTTAATTTATTCGGAGGTGGAAGCGATCGCAGCGGGTGTCTTCACCACCAGTCAGGTACGCGCCGCCTGTGTCGATTATTGCCGTCAGCACCTCTCTACCAAACACAGCGCCCACGCGATTCTCTGCAACGCTGGGCAAGCCAACGCCGCCACGGGTGCCCAAGGTTGGATTGACGCCATTGAAAGCGCCCAAATGTTAGCTCAGGCGCTGAGAATTCCCTCCGACTCTATCTTGTTGGCATCCACGGGCGTCATTGGGCAACGCATTAAGATGGATGCCTTCCGGGATGGGATTCCTAAATTGGTCGCCGCCGCTTCTGAGACTGGGGGCGATGCAGCCGCACAAGCGATCGTCACCACCGACTTAGTGACGAAATCGATTGCACTAGAGACAACTTTTGGCGATCGCCCGGTGCGAATCGGCGGCATGGCAAAGGGATCTGGTATGATTCATCCCAACATGGCGACGATGCTGGCTTTTGTCACTTGCGATGCAGCGGTGGCTCCCTCCCTATGGCAAAAAATGCTGAGTCGAGCCGCCGACCAAAGTTTCAACCAAATTACCGTCGATGGCGATACCAGTACCAACGATACGCTGATCGCCTTAGCAAATGGGGAATCTCGCACCCCGGCAATTACCGAAATGGGGCCAGACGCCGAGAAATTAGAGGCGATGCTGACTGAAGTTTGCCAATATTTAGCGAAAGCGATCGCCCGTGATGGCGAAGGGGCTACCTGCTTAATTGAAGTGCAAGTTACCGGCGCGTCCGATGAAAAAGCCGCCCGTCAGGTTGCCAAAACGGTTGTCGGTTCATCCTTAGTCAAGTCAGCAGTGTTTGGGCGCGATCCCAACTGGGGACGAATTGCAGCAGCGGCGGGTCGTTCCGGGGTGCTGTTCGATCAAGAACATCTCCGGATTCAGCTAGGGGATTTCTTATTGATGGAAAATGGTCAACCTTTGCCCTTCGATCGGGCGGCGGCGAGTGCTTATTTAAAACAAGCGGCGGCGGCGTCGGCAAAAGAGGTACTCAGCACTGATTCCAGCAATGATGTCATGCAAGTAGAGTCGGGTCAACCTGTTGCGTTTAGTCGCCCCGCATCGCCTACCAATTTCAAAGAACAGACAGTGGCGATCGCTCTGAGCATCGGGAATGGTTCTGGTTCTGGTATCGCTTGGGGCTGCGACTTGAGTTATGACTATGTGAAGATTAACGCTGAGTATACAACCTGACTTTTGAGTAATTTTGCCGATCTGTTCGGGGTGCCATATTGCCGACTCTAGCAAAGGTGAATAGGATGAAAGCTGAAACAACCAAAAATATCATCAAATTTCAATCCTATAAGTTTGCTTTTGAGCGCATGGAGGAGGCAATTAAAAAAGAGTTTTTCCTAGAATCAATTATGATTGCGGAAAGCATCATCTCAGATCGGCTTCTGAGTTACTTAATTGTTAAACTGAAAGAAGCAGGCGAAACTCATCAGTTTACAAATAAAGAAACTTTTCTCGGAAGATTGATTCAGGAATGGAAAAGGCGGGATGAAATAGTTCCGTATAAAACTAGGGAAGATTTGATTGACGCTGTGAGGCTTTGGAGCTACGACCGGAATGAATGCGCTCATGGTCTTGTGAAGTCTCAACCGGGCGAACCGAGTATATCGGTAGAAGAGTTCATCAAAAAAGCTTCTGAGTGTGCAGTCAATGGGAAACAGCTAGCCCGTGATGTCTGTAGCTGGACGCAAACCAAAAAATCAAAAATTAGAAAGATGAAAGTCCCAGCGCCTGAATCAATCGATACACCCACAAAACCTGCCTTCTCTGACTTAATTTAGCGCGATCGCTGCTTTTCGGCTGAATCAGCTGTCGATAAATCAGATGACTGTTCTATCTCAGTCTCATTTATCAATGCTTTGTTCTCAGTCATGGCTAATGCCTACTGGCGACTCGTATTGTAGCTAACAAATCAATTCGATTGTAGCCAAGGCTGGCGATCGCACTTCCTTTGGGCAAGTGCTTTAATGTGAGCATAAGCGAGTATTCGCCTTAGTGTAGAGACGCGATTAATCGCGTCTCTACAGGGAGAGTGCGAATCATTTAGGATTGCTATAGCTATACGCAGTTGGGAGGATAAATAATGTATGTTCAAAAAAATAGAGTTGCTTTGTCTTGCCATCATGTTGGGAATTGCTCTAGTGCCCAAACAAACACTGGCGCAAGAAACATCTTACTTGGAATCGCGGATTTCTAGATTGGAAGCCGAAACTTATCAATTGCGATCGCAAATAAACCAGCTACAGTCGCAGGTATTAGGACTGAACCAGTCCACCTCTCAAAGAACCGGCTCCACTAAACCAGCGCCTCCCATTGCCCCTAGAGCCAATCGACCCGCCTCAGCAGACCCCATGTTTGACCGCCTAGCCACTCTGGTCATCGAACTCAAGCAGCGCATCAACAAACTAGAAGCACAAGCTGAATTACAACAACAACGTCGGTAGAAGCAAGACAATTTTAGATTTTTTCGTCAAAACCTAGTGCATCTACGCTCCTCACAAGTTCCCAGCAATATTCTCCAGCCCGACAAAGCAACCTTTTATCAAGGAACCGTCTAATCTTAACCTTGGGTCAGGATCTCGACGCCTTCCTCGGTGACAGCAACTGTATGCTCAAACTGAGCGGAGAGCTTTCGATCTAGTGTGACAGCCGTCCACCCATCGTCGAGGATCTCGACTTCCCAAGTTCCCTCATTAATCATCGGTTCAATCGTAAAAACCATGCCCGGTCTCAGACGCTTCCCGGTTCCGCGTCTACCATAATGGAGAATCTCTGGTGCAGTATGGAAAATGCGGTGAACGCCGTGTCCCGCGAAGTTCCGCACCACAGAAAAACCTTCTCCTTCAGCGTACTCTTGAATCGCTGCCCCAATATCGCCAATCCGCGCCCCCGGCTTGACTTCAGCAATTCCTCTGTTCAGGCACTCCAGCGTCACCTCAACCAACTTTTTCGCAATGGGTGAGGGCTTACCCACAAAGAACGTCTTAGAGGTATCGCCGTGGTAGCCATCCACCAGCGGCGTCACATCAATGTTAATGATGTCACCTTCTTTAAGAACCTGTTTAGCGCTGGGGATGCCGTGGCAGACCACTTCGTTGATGCTGGTGCAAAGAGACTTGGGAAACCCCTTGTAGCCAAGCGGGGCGCTTTTAGCTTTGCGAGCCAAAGTCCAGCGTTCAGCTTCATCGTTGAGTTCTAGGGTACTGACTCCTGGCTTGACCATCGGTTCTAGATAGTGGAGGAGTTCAGCCGCCAAGCGTCCAGCCTGACGCATTTTATCCAACTCCCGGCTCGATAACAGCTCAATTGTTTCGCTTTTCATCGTGATATATTTCCTTGATTTTCTGGTGGCGAGTAGCCGCTTCTGAGGCAAGAGAAGGCGTCTCATTTGCAGCTAATTAGTGTATCTGGGAATGGAGAGTAGAAGTGCTGCTTCCCTCTAGCTCTGTGTCCTTGGCGTTCTGGAGCGGTTTATTTCCTGGCGTGAATCACCTGCAAACTTCCACCTGCATGAAGTGTAGGTTCTCCCACCAGATTAAACCCAATCTCCTCCAACAACCCAGGCAAATCCGTCTGCAACAGCTGCCAAGCGGTTTCTGTCTCAAACAACCACAAAAATAGCGAGATTGCCGGCCAAAATAGCGGATTTGTGGGACGATGAAAATCGACTAAGGCAAAGATGCCTCCCGGTTTTAGTACCCGGTAGACTTCTCGGAGAATTTGTCGCAATCGATCGGGTTCCATTTCATGCATAGCAGCACTGGTATGCACGAGGTCAAAGCGATCGCTCAGCAAAGGCATATCTTCAGCCAAGGCTTCCACATACTTCGCTTGCGGGACGTTCCGCTGCGCCCGTTCCAGGGATACGGGTGAGATATCCAGACCCGTGACATCTTGGGAATATTTCACCAAGATTTGGGTTGCCTGACCGCTGCCGCAACACAGGTCTAACACTTTGGTTTCTGAATCGATCGTTAACCCTTGCAAAGCCAGTTGACGAAATCTTGCTTCCCCGCCTACACTCACAGCAGCCAAACGAGCGATCGCATCATACAGCCACTGGTGTTGATAACTCCAAGTCCTTAAAATAGTAGCCACTACTCCACCCCTAGTTAAAATGTGTATCTCTTATTGCAGACCCGAACCTTTAAAAGAATATTATTGTTAAAATCAGTAACGAAAATGAAAGATTGGGAAACTGTAACCGCTATGGGTCGTGTAGGAGTTTTGCTACTAAATCTGGGTGGGCCGGATGACTTAGAGGATGTTGGACCTTTTCTGTTTAATCTGTTTTCCGACCCAGAAATTATTCGCATACCCTTTTCTGGGTTACAAAAACCCTTAGCGTGGCTGATTTCCACCTTAAGAACCAAGAAATCGCAAGAAAACTATCGGGAAATCGGGGGCGGCTCCCCACTGCGGCGGATTACAGAAGCCCAAGCAGAAGCGCTTCAGGCAAAATTGCAGCAACAAGGACAAGAAGCGAATATTTACATCGGGATGCGTTACTGGTATCCCTTTACTGAAGAAGCGATCGCTCGCATCAAGCGCGACGCTATAGAGCGCCTGGTAATTCTCCCCCTCTATCCGCAGTTTTCTATCAGCACCAGCGGTTCCAGCTTCCGCCTTTTAGAAAGACTCTGGCAGGAAGACCCAGCACTTAGCCGAATTGAATACACTGTCATTCCCTCCTGGTATCACCAACCCAGCTACCTGCAAGCAATGGCTGAGTTGATTACCCAAGAACTCGACCAATTTGCCAATCCCGACCAAGTTCATCTCTTTTTTAGCGCCCACGGCGTTCCCGTCAGCTACGTTGAAGAAGCCGGAGATCCCTATCAAAGAGAAATTGAGGACTGCACCGCTCTCATTATGCAAACCCTCAATCGACCCAATCCCCACACCCTGGCTTATCAAAGTCGAGTCGGGCCAGTCGAGTGGCTTAAACCCTACACCGAAGATGCCCTAAAAGAACTGGGAGCCGAGGGAGTCGAAAATTTGTTAGTTGTACCGATTAGCTTCGTCTCCGAGCATATCGAAACCCTACAAGAAATTGACATCGAGTACCGCGAACTGGCAGAAGAATCTGGCATCCACGACTTCCGCCGCGTGCCAGCACTAGATACTCATCCCCGCTTTATTGAAGCAATGGCGACTTTGGTGGTTGATGCCCTCGACGCCCCCAGTCTGAAGCTATCCCAAGTCCCACAGCTCAAGAAAAAAGTCAAAATGTATCCCCAAGAGCGCTGGGAGTGGGGCATGACCACAGCAGCAGAAGTCTGGAACGGTCGTCTGGCAATGCTTGGCTTTATTGCCTTAGTGATCGAGTTACTTAGCGGTCGCGGTCCTCTACACTTTGTCGGACTGATGTGAAAAGTAAAAAGTAAAAAAGCAAAACTAGAAACAAACAATCCTTTCTTTTGCCTTTTTACTTTTGTTTTCTTTCAGTCGGGTTGCTGATAGTTTCCCCTAGAGCGTTTGTGTCCTCGATACCAGCGATACCATTCCTTAGAGCTGCGAATAGCCAGCCACAACAACAGTAAGGCGATGATTCCTCCATGCTTGGGCGCATCGAAAGCGAAGATGACCAAGACAACGCACAGAAAATCTTGCAAAAAGACGACCCACAGAGGTAGACGCCGCAAGCGGTAGAACCAGCCGACCTGAACTAGCTGGAGGACGAACGCTAATAAGCTGCCCACCACAGCAACTATCCACAGAAGCCAAGTGGAAGCACCAGTGATTTGGGCAACTGCAACGCCCATAATGGCTCCCACAATCGGGCTGAAAACTAGCTGGATTATTTGCAATACGCGCTGACCCAACAGCTTTTTTGAGGCGAACAGCTCAAATAACGACCAGCTGGTTAGCACTCCTAAAACGATAGGAGGAGGAAAGCGCGACAGTAGGGGCACGCTTGACCAGAGATTGGCACTGTGCAATAGACCAATGACTAGCAAGGGCAGAGCCACTCTCATCCCTGCCGCCGCAGACGCAGAGAGTGCGGCTAAGATTTCAATCATAAGAATTCAGCCGACACAAGAACTGATTGCTTGACATCAGGACAGATGAGAAGATTCCTCTGTTTACAGTTTCACACTGCTATGGAGAGCTTGCCACTAATTTCCAAGATATTTCATCAGCAGCGACTGCGCTGATGGGTGATCCCCCCTCACCCGCTGCTCCAGGCTTCGCTTAAACCGGAATTGTGTCGCTTATTCTTAAAATGTTACATATAATACAGTTTTTTTTGTGTTTTAATGTTTATAGGGAAAGTGAAGCGTCTTTCAGGAAAGAAAATTAATTGCAATACTTGCTAAGCGCACACTTATTAAGTCGGTAAAAATAAACAAAAAATCCTCACTTTGCTGAGAAACTCGACGATGAGCAACTCGCAAGATTACCTATTAAAAAATAGGTTTAGGGGGGATGCAGTTTTTGCCTACTTAATTCACAACCCTAGCCAAAGCAATCGTTTTCTATTGCGATCTACTTAAGCAGGTGGTGTAATTAAACATTACTTGTAGGGTTTGTAATGGGTAATTAGTCATGCGTCATCCCAGTTCACTTTTTCACCGCGACACTTTAGCTTCTTCTTATCTCCTCTTTTAAAGGGGTTGGGGCGATCTAATGTGTAGCTTCACAAAAGTGAAATGGCAACAAACCAGGGACTACCGGACTAAAAACTACTGAAAATTATCCGTTACCAGCCTTAAAGAGTCACCTTAATTTGCACCGTTCTGCTTCTCTTAAATTGAAATTTGTATTAGCATACCAGCTTGATCGTGCAACAGGAGGAATCGTGGGATGTCAGACTCGTTATTTGCTGATGCTAGCCAAAGATTAGAACAAGCCCTAAAATTTGTTTCTATTTCCGACGATGCAGCCGAACACTTAAAATATCCAAAAGCCAGTTTAGCCGTTTCAATTCCTGTCCGGATGGATGATGGCACTTTGAGAATTTTTCAGGGCTATCGTGTCCGTTACGATGATACCAGAGGACCGACTAAAGGAGGGGTGCGCTATCATCCCAATGTTTCAATGGATGAAGTGCAATCCTTAGCCTTTTGGATGACCTTTAAGTGCGCGGTATTAAATTTACCATTTGGTGGTGCGAAAGGGGGAATAACGCTGAATCCGAAAGAACTCTCAAAGATGGAGTTAGAACGGCTGAGTCGCGGTTATGTGGATGCGATCGCAGACTTTATTGGTCCTGACGTAGATATTCCAGCACCCGACGTTTACACCAATCCCATGATTATGGGTTGGATGATGGATCAATACAGTATCATCCGCCGTCAAATTACTCCAGCAGTTGTCACTGGCAAACCGCTAACAATGGGGGGTAGTTTAGGCAGAGATACCGCCACCGCCACGGGTGCTTTCTTTGTCATTGAAAGCATCATGAGCAAAGTTGACCGACTACCTCAAGAGACAACAGTAGCAGTTCAAGGATTTGGGAATGCTGGTGCAGAGATAGCAGAATTACTCTCCAAAGCTGGATATAAAGTCGTTGCGGTTAGCGATTCTCAAGGCGCAGTCTATTCCAAAAAAGGATTAGATATTGCGAAAATTCGACAATACAAATTATCTAGCAAAGGAATTAAAGCCCTCTATTGCCAAGACACCGTTTGTCACATTGATGAACATGAAGTCATCAGTAACGAGGAACTTTTAACCTTAGATGTGGATATCCTAATTCCAGCCGCCTTGGAAAATCAAATTAATGAGGCGAATGTCAAGGATATCAAAGCAAAATATATCTTTGAAGTCGCTAATGGCCCGGTTAGTTCGGCAGCTGACAGAATTCTGGAAGAACGAGGAATTTATGTCTTTCCCGATATTTTAGTCAATGCGGGTGGCGTTACAGTCAGCTACTTTGAATGGGTACAAAATCGCAGCGGACTTTATTGGACGCTAAAAGAAGTCAATCAACGCTTAATGGAAAAAATGGTCGAAGAAACTGAGAAAATTTGGGCAATTTCTCAGGAACTAGCCATTCCAATGCGAACAGCGGCTTACGTCCATGCTTTAAATCGGCTGGGAGAAGCCATTAACGCCAAGGGTACGCGAGATTATTATATCAACGGTCGAGTTTACGCATAGTACATGAGTTAACGAGAGGCGATCGCGCTATCTAGGGCAGGGGGACACCCCTGCCCTATTTCTTTGAGATCATCCATCTGAAACCCTCCAAACATCTTAGGACTTACGCAACATCACCACATCTGAGGGCAACCACAGGGGGATTGCCCCTACAAAACTCTATATGTATAAGCTTTGTGTAAGTCCTGATCTGCAAACTGCCAGTCGCAGTTTATGACGTAGATAGACAAAAACGTCAATACCTTTGGATTGGGAAAGCTCAGCCTGGAATCGAGAGTAATGTTGGATACCCGTTTAAGTCTTGCCATTGGATAGCAACAACCAGTCACCTTTGAGATTATGAAGTTAGATCCATAAACTAAAAGAATTACAATGCCCATTGTTTCGGCTGAGAAACTGAGCAAAATCTATCCAGTGGCGGTCAAAGAACCCGGACTTAAGGGGACATTACAGCACTTTTTGCGCCGCACCTACCGCGAGGTGAAGGCGGTTCAAGACGTTTCCTTCGAGATTGAAGCGGGGGAAGTGGTGGGGTTTTTAGGTGCCAATGGTGCGGGAAAAACGACGACTCTGAAGATGCTCACGGGGTTAATCCATCCCTCCGCAGGCGTGGTGCGGGTGGCTGGACACGTTCCTTTCCAGCGTCAGGCGTCTTTTTTGAAACAAATTACGCTGGTGATGGGGCAAAAGCAGCAGTTGCTCTGGGACTTGCCAGCGATGGACTCGCTGAGGATAAACGCTGCTGTTTATAACATCCCCGACAAAGAGTTTCGGCGCATGGTGGGGGAACTGACGGAGATGCTTTCACTGCAAGGCAAGCTGAATCAGCCGGTGCGGAAGCTTTCTTTGGGGGAACGCATGAAGGCTGAGTTGCTAGCAGCACTCCTCCACCAGCCCAAGGTACTGTTTTTGGATGAGCCGACGCTGGGACTCGATATCAATGCTCAGGTAGGGGTGCGGAAATTTTTGCGGGAGTACAATCAGCTCTATGGCGCTACGATTCTCTTAACCAGCCACTACATGGCAGACATCACTGCTTTGTGTCAGCGGGTGCTACTGATTCATCAAGGTCAGCTAATTTATGATGGCAGTTTGGATGGACTCCTAGACCGCTTTGCCCCCTACCGCGAAGTGAAAGTAGAGTTGGCGCATCCGCTACCCAAAGATGATCTCGAAAGGGGAAGTTTGGCATCTTTAAAGTCTTATGGCGAAATTGAAGCGGTAGAAGGTCAAGTGGTGCGGTTGCTGGTGCGGCGGGAGGCGCTGACTCGCACAGTCGCTAAAATTTTGGCGGAAATGGATGTATTGGATTTGGCAGTGACTGAGCCGCCGATTGAAGAAGTAATCGGTCAGGTGTTTCGTGCAGGGGTCGTTGTATGAGTTCAGCAATGAGAACAGCCAAAGCTTTGCTGGTAGCTTATTACGCTCATATGCTGGAGTATCGGGCAGAGCTATTTTTGTGGGCGCTATCGGGTTCTGTGCCCTTCATCTTGATGGGGATTTGGATGGAGGCAGCAGCGCAAGGTGGACGGTTTGGGCTGTCGCCAGTAGATTTTGCCCGCTATTTCATTGCAGCTTTCTTGGTTAGGCAGTTTACGGTTGTTTGGGTGATTTGGGAATTTGAGAAGCAGGTGGTGCAAGGGACGTTGTCTTCTCGGCTGCTGCAACCTTTAGACCCGGTGTGGCATCATGTGGCTTCTCATCTTTCCGAACGCCTTGCCCGTTTCCCGTTCATTGGGGGGTTGGTAATCTTGTTTTTTACGCTCTACCCGAAGGCAATTTGGTTGCCGAGTGTGGGGAGAATTTTACTATTTTTCGGGGTGGTAGCGATCGCCTTCACTCTCCGCTTTCTCATCCAATACACTTTTGCTCTGTTTGCTTTTTGGACGGAACGCGCTAGCGCCATCGAGCAATTCTGGTTTCTGCTGTATCTGTTTCTTTCTGGCATTGTTGCCCCACTTGAAGTTTTTCCTCCAGCGGTGCGTGAAGTGGTTCTGTGGACGCCGTTTCCCTATCTGGTGCATTTCCCGGCGGCGTTGTTGGTAGGGTTGCCAGTAGATTTAGGGCGGGGTTTATTGGCAATGTTTGGTTGGTGTTTGCTGTTTTTCGTCTGGAATCGTTGGATGTGGCGGCAAGGTTTGAAGCAGTATTCGGGGATGGGGGCGTAGGAAGCAAGAGGGGGAAAAGCGCGATCGCGTTTCTAGATGGGGTGAGGATGCGATCGCTATAATAGTACAACAGAACTAAAGCCACTATAAAAATGCTATGACCCCAGTAGTAATTAGACCCTCATCTTGGCTAACGACTGGCATCCGAGTTGAAAAAATTAAGAATATGAATCTTTTCAAGTTTACTGAAGAACTCCAGTCCCGAATGGAAGAACTTTTAGAGAAAAAAAAGGCTGATTCGCTTACGTTAGAAGAAGCAGCTGAACTGGAGGGGATAGGAGAATTAGACATGATTTTTACCTATATCAATGCCCAAATTGCTGCTTCGTGACTATTTCAAACAAAATACAACAGTTGGTGCGGCAACGAGCTAAGTTTTTGTGCGAGTATTGCCATTCTCCTGAATTTTTGAGTACAGCTCTACTCACGATTGAGCATTTATTACCGCAATCTTTGGGAGGGTCTGATCAGATTGAAAATTTAGCCTTAGCTTGTCGTCGCTGTAACGAGCGTCGTTATAATTTTATAGTCGGAATTGATACTGAAACTCAAGAAGAAATTCCCTTATTTAATCCTCGTCAGCACCAGTGGGCAGAGCATTTTATCTGGACAGCAGATAGTATAAAAAATTTTTAGGTATTACCCCTACAGGTCGAGCTACTTGTAATCGACTTGACTTTAATGATGAGTTTCATAATGATGGTTTCATTCAGAAATCTCGTCGATTTTGGGTGCAAGGCGGCTGGCATCCTCCCAAGGACGATCCGCGTCAAGAGAGTGAGGGTTAAAGCGCGGTGTTGCTATCCACAAATCGCGTTACTTTCAAATTGGCACACCTTGCAACCTTGAGAAGATGCAACGATATCTACGGGTACTAAAGCTATTTTGGAGTACAGCGATCGCTGCCGAACTTGAATACCGGGTTAATTTTGTTCTAGCGGCACTCAGTAGTTTGGGAAACCTAGCCGGTAGTATGTTTGGGTTGTCCTTGTTTTACCGCAATGGTTACACCTTTGAAGGGTGGAAATGGGAGGAAGCTTTGGTTGTGCTAGGAGTTTTTACGATCCTGCAAGGCTTTTCTAATACCTTCTTGGTGCCTAATTTAAACCGGATTGTCGATCAGGTTCAGCAAGGGACGCTAGACTTTGTGCTGCTTAAGCCCATCAGCAGCCAATTTTGGCTTTCTACCCGCGCCCTTTCTCCTTGGGGACTGCCAGATTTAGTGTTTGGAGGAGTGCTGATTGGGTATGCTGGGGCGCGGTTGGGTTTGAGAATAAACGACTATTTCTTAAGTGCGATGCCGCTACTATTCGGTTTCGCAATTCTGTACAGTCTGTGGTTTATGCTGGGAGCGACCAGCATCTGGTTTGTGAAAATCTACAACGTCACAGAGGTACTTAGAGGTTTTCTGGAAGCGGGGCGGTACCCGATGGTTGCTTATCCCGCTGCTTACCGTTTTTTCTTTACTTTTGTAGTGCCAGTGGCGTTTTTAACGACTATACCAGCAGAGGCGATGCTGGGACGAGTTGAGGTGGATTGGATGGTGAGTGCGGGGATTCTGGCGTTGGCGCTATTATTCGCTTCGCGGGTCTTCTGGCGGTTTGCGTTGCGATTTTATACGAGTGCGTCGAGTTAAAACCTCTCCGCCAACCCTTCTCCTACAAGGAGAGGGGCGAAGATTATTCCCCCTTCCTTAGTAGGGCTATCCCAGAAGTGTTGAAAGATAGCTTAAGACGGAAAAAATGGGGGCAGAATGTAGTATTCTACCCCCACACAAACTAAAAATGATGACTGATGTTAACGTCCTTTGCCAGCATTGTCAAATCCTTGCTCAAGCGTCTTTCAGCGAGCGACTACCCTGTTTTACACTCTCGGCTATTTTTTGAAATCTGGTTAACTTTTGTTCTCGATCAGAGTTTGATGAGCATGAGAGACCTATTCTATCGGCTCAATCATGCCGGGATTGAAGTTGATATTTCCACTTTTTCTAAAGCCTGCAAAACTCGTGAGGGGGAGTGTTTTTGC
>NZ_JBYCCT010000056.1:92596-122095 GCF_057473865.1 Coleofasciculus sp. H7-1 | reverse complement strand
GACCTTACCGTGTTTCTTAGTTTATGGTAACATATATTTAGACAGTTATATAAACAGAATATTTTGCTCGTTTCGTCGTTGTGGTCTTCCCGGTTCTCACTGCGCTCAAATGTGGTCAGACCACACTCCTCAACTCACGCGCAATTCATCTCAACACTGACCTGAGTACAGGTACAGTGTGAGCCTTCTCGCTGTATAAGGTAAAAATTTGCTGCATACAACTCGAAAATGTATGAAGTCAAATTAGTTACAAAATTGAACGGAAAGTTAATATCAAGTTTGAGTCGGTACATCCGGACAATTAGTTGCGATAAATTCCAGCACCCGTTGCCACACGCACTCTAATAAATCGGGTCGATTTGCCTCAAACCACTCAATTTGGGGATAAGCGCGAAACCAAGTGCGTTGTCGCTTGGCAAATTGACGAGTGTGCAAAACTGTTAACTCTTTCGCGTCCGATAGAGAAATCTCTCCAGCTAAATATTGCTTCATTTCCCTATAACCTAGCGTATCCAGCAGCGGCAGATCGAAACCGTATTTCTCACAGAGGGTTTTTACCTCCGCTTCCCACCCTGCTGCTAACATCTGTTCAGTTCGCTGTTCAATGCGGTGAGTGAGGCTGTTAGAGTCAGGACAATCTAAGCCAATCTGGAGAATGGGATAATCGGGTGGATTCTCTCCTTGCTGCTCTGAAATGGGGCGACCCGTCACATAAAATACTTCTAAAGCTCGCAATGTCCGCACGGGATCGTGAGGATGGATTTTCTGAGCGGCAACTGGATCGACTTGTTGCACAAAGGCGTAGAGTTGAGTTTGACCGAGGGATTGCAGTTGCGATCGCAATTTTTCCTGGGGCGCTACTCTAGGAATCTTTAACCCCTGCACAATAGAACGGATGTATAAACCCGTCCCTCCAACCAGTAGAGGCACAGAAACCCCACCTAAAGCAGCAATTAAAGCTTGCGCCTGCTGCTGATAATCCGCCACCGTCAAAGTTTCCGTGGGATCGCAGATATCAATTAAGTAGTGCGGCACCAACTTGCGCTCAGCATCTGTTGGCTTAGCCGTGCCGATATCAAATTCGCGGTACACTTGACGCGAATCAGCGCTAAGAATTACAGAACCCAGTCGCTGCGCCAACGCCAAAGCCAGTCCAGATTTTCCCGTCGCCGTAGCACCACAGATGACAATGAGTGCTGAGGGTTGAGGACTGAGGGCTGAGGGTTGAGGGTTGAGGGTTGAGGACTGAGGGTTGAGGACTGAGGGTTGAGGACTGAGGGTTGAGGGCTGAGGGTTGAGGTAATTTTCCGCTGCTTCCTCTGTCTCTTTCTCCCCTCTGCCGTTCGCTTGTGCCACTGTGCTTTCCTGTTTTGTTACCTTTCACTAGGTACATCCCCTAAACAAATATCTCTTGAACTTGCCCTGGGGTCGCCCCGGAACCTTTTGTGCTACAATTTTGGAGTGTTTTTACGTTTTTGAAGTCCCGGTGGGCTTCCAAGCCATTATTGGAGAATTCTTATTCATGACGAGCAGTTACAGTGCCGATCAGATTCAAGTTCTAGAAGGTCTTGAACCAGTCCGGAAAAGACCGGGGATGTACATCGGTTCGACTGGCCCTAGGGGACTCCACCATCTAGTTTACGAGGTGGTGGACAACTCTGTTGATGAGGCTCTGGCTGGCTATTGCACCCATGTAGAGATAGACATAAACGCCGATGGTTCGGTGACGGTGACAGACGATGGGCGCGGGATTCCTACAGATACTCATCCTACTACTGGCAAATCAGCTTTGGAAACGGTGATGACGGTGCTGCACGCCGGAGGGAAGTTTGGCGGCGGCGGTTACAAGGTTTCTGGTGGTTTGCACGGTGTCGGAATCTCCGTAGTGAATGCCTTGTCTGAGTGGGTGGAAGTGACCGTTTGGCGCGAGAAGCGGGAGCATACGCAGCGTTTTGAGCGGGGTATTCCCGTCACGGAACTGAAGGCAAAGCCAATTCAAGAAACGAGGACAGGCACGTCGATTAGTTTCAAGCCAGATTTGCAGATTTTTTCCACGACTGGCATTGAGTTTGATTACACCACTTTGGCGAGTCGTCTGCGGGAGCTTGCGTACTTAAATGCGGGTGTCAAAATCACGTTTACTGACAACCGCCTGGAATTGGTTAAGGGTGGGGAGCCAAGAGTAGAAACCTACTGTTACGAGGGAGGTATTAAAGAGTATATCGCTTATATGAATAGCGATAAGCAGGCTCTCCACGAAGAAATTATCTATGTATCAGGCGAACGCAACAATGTGCAGGTAGAAGTGGCGTTGCAGTGGTGCGTGGATGCTTATACAGACACGCTGCTGGGGTTTGCAAATAATATTCGCACAGTTGACGGCGGTACTCACCTGGAAGGGTTGAAGGCGGTGCTGACGCGGACGTTGAATGCGATCGCTCGCAAGCGCAATAAAATCAAAGAAAATGAACCGAACCTCGGCGGTGAGAATGTCCGCGAAGGTTTAACTGGCGTTATCTCCGTCAAAGTTCCCGATCCGGAATTTGAAGGACAAACTAAAACCAAGCTGGGTAACACCGAAGTTCGGGGAATCGTTGATTCTCTTGTCGGCGAAGTTCTGACTGAATATTTAGAGTTTCGCCCTAATATTGGCGATGCGATTCTGGAAAAAGCGATTCAAGCTTTCAAAGCCGCAGAAGCAGCGCGTCACGCACGAGAATTAGTGCGCCGCAAATCAGTTCTGGAATCTTCCCCTTTACCGGGTAAATTAGCCGATTGCAGTACGCGAGATCCCTCAGAATCTGAGATTTATATCGTCGAAGGCGACTCAGCCGGTGGAAGTGCCAAACAAGGACGCGACAGACGCAACCAAGCTATCCTCCCATTGCGCGGTAAAATTCTCAACATTGAGAAAACCGACGATGCCAAAATCTACAAAAACACCGAAATCCAGGCGCTAATTACTGCACTGGGATTGGGTGTCAAGGGTGAGGAGTTCGATGCTTCCCAGCTGCGCTATCACTGCATCGTGATTATGAGCGTAGCTGGCGATGAACCAACCCTGGTAATGGACAATAGTGGACGTACAGAGTTCGTCTCAATTGGTCGGTTTATTGATGACTGCGTTGAAGGTCGTCGCGCCGTTGACCAATATCAGGTAATGTCTTTTGACCAAGTTACCCACGCCACGCGCTTTCGACCTCTCAAAGCGGTGATTCGGCACGGTCATGAGGAGCCGATGTATAAAATTACAACGCGCTACAACCGTTCGGTCAAGGTGACATCCTCCCACAGCGTCTTTGTCTTTGAAAATGGACAAGTTGTTCTCAAAAAAGGCAGCGAAGTAAAACCAGGCGATATCTTGGTTGCTAGTCGGCGTTTACCGCGTCCAGCTAACAGCCTGACGCAGATTGATTTGCTAGAAACTTTCTACCGTACCGAATTAACCAAGGCGCTGTATGTCAAAGGCGAAGACGTGCGGCGAGTTGCTAGTGGGCGCGTGTTGGCAAAGGTAGAACGGCAGGATTTGTGGAAGGAACCGCGAATTATGTTGGATGTAGCCGGATGGCAACAGCTGATTAAATCGCGTCAGACAGCAGGATTAAGTCAGAAAAAAGTTGCCACAGCTTGCGGTGTTAAGCAGCCAATTACTATTAGTCACTGGGAACGCGGTATCAACCGACCGATTTTGTCTCAATTCCTCACCTATCTGGAAACGATTGGCGGAAACGAGAACATTATATATGAGCAGCTGCCATCTAAGATTGATGAGCGACTTGCCCAAGACGATACCAGCAAGAATGCGCGGTGGCGCGAGGTTAGTTGTTACAAAGCGTTAGACGAGTTTACATCTAGCGAAATTGCACAACTAGGGGCAGATGTGCAGATTGTCCCGCAAGCGCACGGCGAAAAGGCTATGCCGCGTTATTTACCAATTACCCGCGAGTTGATGTGGTTTTTGGGCTGGTACGTTGCGGAAGGAACTCTGAGTCAACATCAGGTTAGCCTGAATTTGGGCAAGAAGGATGAGCGGTTTATCCCAGAACTTAAAGCAGCGATTGTTGCGGTATTTGGCGAAACACCGCGTCAGTATAACGATCCTGACAGCGATGGGATTAAACTCTACTTCAACAGTGTCGCCGCTGCGCGATTGTTGCAAGCTTGGGGTTTAGCAAAGCTAGCGCATCAGAAGAAGTTGCCAGATATTCTATTTAGTGTTTCTGAGGAACACCAACTGGCTTTTCTGGAAGGCTATTTCTTGGGTGATGGGACGACAGGTGGATGCAACCTATCCTTTACCACAAATTCTCAGGAATTAAAGGATGGACTGTTATATCTGTTGGGACAGTTGGGCATTATTGCCACTAACACTCATCATCAGCCGTCAACACATCCTGATGCACCAATTCAAACGCGACATTCTTATTACACCATTGCGATTTGTAGCAAACAACAACTTACCGGCTGTCGCCAGATTTGGCAACGTCATGCTAATGCACATAAGCTGGAGGCGCATCTAGTAGGTGAATCTCGCAAGGCTCAAGATTTTGTGCCAATTAGCGATGATTTGATGGGGTTGCGGGTAATTAGTGCTGAGGAAATAGAATTAGTTGGCGATTACGTTTACGATTTCTCGGTTCATGATGACGAAAACTTCGTCTGTGGAACTGGGGGTTTGTGCGCTCATAATACTGATGCTGACGTAGATGGGGCGCACATTCGGACGCTGTTGTTGACGTTCTTCTATCGCTATCAACGGGCGCTAATTGAGCAGGGTTACATTTATATCGCTTGTCCTCCACTCTATAAGGTAGAGCGGGGACGCAATCATTACTATTGCTATAGCGATCGCGAACTCCACAACCTGGTGCAAAACGAGTTCCCCGCCAATGCTAATTACACCATCCAGCGATTCAAAGGCTTGGGTGAAATGATGCCGCAACAGTTGTGGGATACTACGATGAACCCGGAAACTCGCACCCTGAAACGGGTGGAAATTGAAGACGCGGCTGAAGCCGATCGTATCTTTACCATCTTAATGGGCGATCGCGTCGCACCCCGCCGCGAATTTATCGAAACCTACGGTCCTCGCCTCAACCTCAACGATCTAGATATCTAGATTTTCCGGTTGAAATGATTGAACACCCAAAAATTTGGCAACTAATGTAAAAATAATTAGTACAAAGGTTGCATTCTTACAAAAGTATGGTTAATTGAGAACTTAACCATACTTTTGTCTTTTAAGGCAGTTGCACCAGATTCCCTATCAATACTGCGCCAAGAGAACGCGATCGCTATTTTTTACACTCAGCTCGAAGCCCGCAAAGGGATATAGCTTGGTTATGTTATAACTTGAGGGAAACTATATTTGCAATTTCATGTCTTACTAATTTAATCTTCGACATTTCACGGAAAAATCATCAAAATTTGGAAAAGAAATATCGAGCGAACACTAAAAAATAATGAATCACTTTATCATCAACCTTTCCAAAGCTAAACTCCCTGTTAATAGCAAGTTGATTGTATCCACCTTATTAATCGCAATCAACAGCATCCTGGTGACATCGGCAAGTACCCCAGCCAAAATGCCCCCAGCAGCGACTCCAGCCAAACCCGCACCAGCAACGACCACAGCCACCCAGCAATTTGTAGGGCAATGGCAAGCCAAAGACCCCACATCGGGGAAGCTGGTCACGTATGTATTTGCGCCAGAGGGAAAATTATTCATGGTGTTTCCAGCACCCGATGGGACTCAGGTTGCCATCGGAATTAAGTACCAAGTCAATCCCACGACTAAACCGGGGCAACTTGACCTAGTTTTTAGCAAAAAAGACAGCATCCTGAGCATTTTTGAGTTTATCGATCGCGGTAAACTACGCCTGGAATTACAGGGACGGCAAGTTGGACAACCCAGACCAAGTGCTTTTAGCCCCAAGGCAACGGTATTCAAGAAAATTTCCGATACCGCAACATTGCCCCAAAATGCCAAAGTAATTGAGCTGGAAAATGCACAGAGTCAGATGCCCGACGATTCGCAGCTCCCAAAACCGCAAACAGAAGCCAAACTGTATATCGCTATGGTCAACAAAGCGCAGCAGGCTTATTATCAGCAAAAAGGTAAATTTGCCACAAAAACCGAAGATTTAGGTCTGGGAGGCGAGCCAGCCAGCGTATATTACAACTATCGGCTGGTGTCACCAGGAAATGACGCCCAAAGCGTGATGATCGCCGCCCAAGCCAAGAATGCTGAGATTCATAGCTACACGGGCGCTGTGTTTGCCACAAAAAGGAACGGTGAAGCCACCACCCTCGCAGCGGTTTGCGAAACCCAGCGCCCCTCAACCTCACCTCCAGCGATGCCGAAACCGCCTCAGAGTGGCTCATCAGCAGTTCAATGTCCATCTGGTTCGCGTCTGTTACAGTAATCGACTGCCAATGTCGCATCTATCAACAACCCGATTGATTCCCTCATCGCATCGATTGTTAAGATACAGTTAAATTTCTCGCTTTGACTGCCATGAGTGACACCGTTTTAGACATCCGCAACCTGCAAGTTCAATTTTTAACTGATGAAAAGCAAATTCTGGCAGTTGATGGTATTTCCTTCAAACTGAGTCGCGGGCAGACTTTGGGCATTGTGGGAGAGTCGGGATCGGGTAAATCGGTGACTTCCCTCGCCGTCATCGGTTTGGTGCCAAGTCCGGGGAAGATTAGCGGTGGTGAAATTTGGTTTCAAAACTCACAAGAACGGGGCGGATCTTTAGTAAATCTGCGGGATCTGAGTGCAGAGGAGCTGCGGAAATATCGGGGTGGTCAGATTTCCATGATTTTCCAGGAACCGATGAGTTCCTTAAACCCAGTTTTTACGTGTGGGTTTCAGTTAGTCGAGGCAATCCGTCAGCATCAAAATGTAACACCTGCCGAGGCGAGGCGGCAAGCGATCGCTCGTCTCCAAGAAGTCAAACTCCTCGCTAACGACGAAGAGATGCGGCAACGCTATCTAGAAGAAAGACCGGAAGCCAGAAGAGATAGCGTTGCGGAAATTAATCGGCAGATCAATCAGCAAAAATTGGCAATGCTGGAGCGCTACCCCCACGAACTCTCCGGCGGGCAATTGCAGCGGATGATGATTGCAATGGCAATTTCCTGCAATCCAACGGTGTTGATTGCTGACGAACCGACGACCGCCTTGGATGTAACGGTACAAGCGACGATTTTGGATCTGTTGCGGGAGTTACGGGACGCCCGTGGGATGTCGATGATGTTTATCGGTCACGACTTGGGGGTGATTGCTGAAATTGCCGACGTTGTCGCCGTGATGTATCAAGGCAAAATTGTCGAATACGGCTCGGTCGAGCAAATTTTTTCTAACCCTCAACATCCTTATACCAAAGGTTTGTTAGCCTGTCGCCCCAGCCTCACCCGCCGGTTGAAATACCTGCCTACTGTCGCTGACTTTATGGAAGTGGTGAAAACACCCAGCGGCGAAATCGAAATTCGAGAAAAAACAGGAATCAAGAGTCAGGAGTCAGAAGAAATTCTGGATTTAACTCAAAACTCAGAAGCGATAGATCGCATCTCTACAACTCAAAAGGCTCTACTATCTGTCCGCGATCTCCAAGTTGGCTTCCCAATCCAGGGAATGTTTGGTCAAACCAAACGCTATTTGATGGCGGTGAATGGCATCTCATTTGATGTTTATCCTGGTGAAACGCTGGGATTAGTGGGAGAATCCGGCTGTGGCAAAAGTACCTTAGCTCGTACCATCCTGCGCTTGATCGAACCGACGAGCGGTCAGATCGAGTTTGAAGGGGAAGATATTACGAATGTCAGTAATCGGCGAATGCGGCAATTGCGACGGGAGATGCAAATTGTCTTCCAAAATCCCTTTAGTTCTCTCGATCCGCGTCTAAAAATTGGAGATGCGGTGATGGAACCGCTACAAATTCATCACTATGGTAAGAATCCGAAGGAACGACGCGATCGCGCATCCTATCTCTTAGAGCGTGTAGGCTTAAATCCTGCCTGGATGAATCGCTATCCTCACGAGTTTTCTGGCGGACAGCGCCAGCGGGTTTGTATTGCTCGTGCTTTGGCACTCAATCCCAAATTCATCATCTGCGACGAATCTGTTTCGGCGCTAGATGTCTCCGTACAGGCGCAAGTGCTGAATTTGCTCAAAGAAGTACAAAACGAATTTGGCTTAACTTACATCTTTATTTCCCATGACTTGAGTGTGGTGAAATTTATGAGCGATCGCATCATGGTCATGAATCGGGGCAAAATCGAAGAAATTGGCTCCGCTGAAAATCTCTACCGCGAACCGAAGCAAGAATACACTCGCCAGTTAATTGCCGCCATTCCTACCGGCAGTCTAGAACAGATTCAGCAGCGTCAGCAAGACCGAATCAAGATATCAACAGGAGGGCGAGAAATCGTTAGCTAAGTATTCATACTTGGCTGAATCTATAGTTTGGAGAAAAGGTACAAAATATGACTTTAAAGAAATCAACAATTACCGATGAGCAGTTTGTCAAGGTACGCTGTAGCAGTGACAGTAAAACTCACTATTTTCCGGCTACGGGTGCTATGTATGCTCATCCTATAGATAATGATGAACCTGTTCATCTGTTTGATTTCCTGGGCGTTGATATCTCGCGCTGCATTCAAGATAATTCAACATCCCGCTGGACGCTTGTAAGTCGTAAAATTACACTCTATCTCGATCCCAAAACAGGAGAAATTCTAAAAAGTTGGAAAAATCCCTGGTCAGGTGAAACGCTGAATATTATGCACCGTTCTTATGACTACCAGGAGTTCCAGATTCCGCAACAGATAGACGCTCAAATAACTCCAGCAATCTCCTCAGTTTCATTAGATTTCAATATGAAACTGCCTAACCCGTTAGCAACTAACCCCAAGTTTGCAGATTATTCGCCAGAAAAATATGTCCAATCGTCGGATTCCTACAAATTCATTTTTCCGACAAAAATGCTATCTGATGAACCCCTCAGCGCCAGCGACAATCGCGCTGTCACACTTTCTTATTATCGCATGGGGCCGTGGGAACCGTGGATGAAAATGAAGGGAAAACCCGGCTTTTTAGTCTTAAATTACACTGGTACCAAAACTGATGTATTTGAAGAGATACCTTTAGCGCTCAAAGAACAAATCGAACATCGGATGCCTTTATTCCGCGAAGCTCCAACCTGTAGAATCCAGCGTTCGATTGCCACCAGTTGGAGCCGTTTTGACGAACAATTTGACGCCTACCTGCGAGGAGAGGAATTTCCACTACCAGCCCCGATTATAGATGAGCCTTGTATTGAATAAAGTCAATTTTTCCTCTTAATTCTCGAAACCCCCTTTTTTTAAGATACTGACTTAAAAAGGGGGTTTCGAGGATCTGATGTGTAGCCTTACAAAAGGGCGTCGGTATCCGTCCTACGCATTCACTGGGGTTTTCACCTCTTGTGGCTGTTGGATCGCGTCTTCTGCCATAAACTCTGCCAACTGCGCCTCGATTTGCTCCTTGACAATCTGGCGATACTCTACAAAATGCTCGATTTGAGCGCAAACTGCTAAATAACTGCTGATTCCACCTCGATTGTGCCGATACATACTAAACAAGTTGCGCCAAAACTGCCAGCGAGTTTTACGAAGCACACCTTGTCGCCAACAAATGATTAATAATGCTCGAATCACAACCAAATCTATTTTCTTCTTCGCACGTTTGCCCTTATTCGGATACGTTGCTTCTCCTAATATGCGAAAGTGACGGTAAGTGCGGTCTAGAAAACGCTCCGGATCGTACAATGTCCAAAATGCATCGATGTATTCGCGGGCAATCTCTTCTAGGGGACGTGTGGGCACAAAGTTCATCAATGTAGTTTGATTGAGGTTACCGGATTCGCCTCGCATCCGTCCTTCTTTCTTTAACCGATGCCAAAGGGCTGTATCGGGTAAAGCTTGCAACATACTAAATACAGCGGTGGGAATTGCCGTTTTCTCGACAAACTGGACAATGCGATCGCCTGCACCGGGTTTTTCTCCATCAAAGCCTACGATAAACCCAGCCATCACCCGCAATCCCGATCGCGCGATCGCCTGAACGGAATCACTCAAAGAATCTCGCGTATTTTGAAACTTCTGAGTCAGTGCTAAACTCTCCTCATCGGGTGTTTCAATTCCTAAGAACACCGCCCCAAAATTACACTGAACCATCATATCCATCAATTCTTGATCTTTTGCCAAATCCACTGATGCTTCCGTAGCAAAAGAGAAAGGATACTGGTGTTCCACCATCCACGGTTGCAACTCTTTCAGGAATAACTTTACATTCCGCTTATTCCCAATAAAATTGTCATCTACCATAAAAATGCTGCGTCGCCAACCCAACTCATAAAGGCGTTCTAATTCTGTTAGTAATTGGGATGGCGTTTTCGTGCGCGGTTTGCGCCCGTAAAGGACAATAATGTCGCAGAATTCGCATTGAAATGGACATCCCCGCGAAAACTGCACAGACATTTCCGAATAGGCATCAAAATCTAGTAAATCAAAACGGGGAACTGGTGTGAAACTAACATCCGGCTTCTCTCCTCCCGACCGAAAAGTTCCCGAAGTTTCGCCACGTTGCACCGCCTCCACAAACATCGGCAGGGTGATTTCCCCTTCATCCAAAATCAAATAATCTGCGCCTACTGATTGTACTTCTTGAGGTAAAGCAGTGGGATAAGGGCCACCGACTGCAACTAACTTACCCCTTTGCTTTGCTTCTTTGATTTGATCTAGCAAATCTTCTTTCTGGACAATCATCGCCGAAAGAATTACTATATCTGCCCACGCCCATTCAGCTTCAGTTATTTGGGTAACATTTCGATCTACTAGCTTAAACTCCCACTCTTGGGGCAAAATTGCGGCAACCGTCACTAAACCCAAAGGCGGTAACATTGCCTTACGATTTAACAAAGCCAAAGTTTTCTCAAAAGACCAAAAACTTTTAGGAAATAGCGGATATAGAAGTAAAACTCGCATGAAATGTCAATCCTCACGCTTAATTGGTAATTGATGATAGGTAATGGGGAATGGGTAAAAAATTACCCATCACCCATTACCCACTTGATATCACGCACTCGCTCCGACACTGCTTTTCACAGAGGAAACTTTAGCTTTCTGTTTCGATTGTTGTGCTAGATATTCAGCTAACTGCACCTCAATTTGGTCGCGGACAATCTGGCGATATTCGAGAAAATGCTCGTTGTGGGCACAGACGGTGAGGTAATGATCCCAAACACCAGGGTTGCGTTTGAAGATACTAAACAGGTGGTGCCAGAACTTCCAGCGAGTGTGGCGTTTGAAGCCTTGTCGCCACACCACAATTGCCAAAGCCTTCAACTCCATCAGACCAGGCATTTGAAACGGAACCTTTACTTTCGGTGCGCCCAGCATTAGAAAATGGCGGTAAGTCCGATCCAAAAACTTTTCAGCATCGTACAACTCCCAGAAGGCGTTGATGTATTCCCTGGTAATCTCTTCTACGGGTCGGGTAGGGATAAAATTCATCACATTGAACTGGTTGCCCGATGAGCTATCCAGCAATCGCCCCTCTTTTTCTAGGCGGAACCAGAGGGCAGTGTGGGGTAAAGCTTGCAACATTCCGAAAATGGTAGTCGGAATCGCAGTTTGTTCGGCAAACCGGACAATGCGATCGCCTGCGCCTGATTTTTCTCCATCAAAGCCAATGATAAACCCAGCCATCACCCGCAAGCCCGCCCGCGTGATGGTTTGTACCGAGTCAACGAGCGAAGTTCGGTTATTTTGAAACTTCTTAGTCATCTGCAAACTGGCTTCATCCGGCGTTTCAATCCCCAGAAACACCGCATTAAAATTGCACTCCACCATTAAATCCATCAGTTCTTGGTCTTGCGCCAAGTCAACCGAGGCTTCAGTGTTAAAGCTGAAGCGATACTGGTGTTCCGCTTGCCAGGTTTTTAATTCTTTGAGAAATAACTTAACATTGCGCTTATTGCCGATGAAGTTATCATCCACCATGAACACGCTGCGACGCCACCCCAATTTATAGAGACACTCCAACTCGGCTAATAGCTGTTCCGGTGCCTTCGTCCGGGGTTTGCGACCATACAAAACAATAATGTCGCAAAATTCGCACTGGAAAGGACAACCCCGCGAAAACTGCACCGACATCGTATCGTAAGCATCAAACTCCAGCAAATCGAAACGGGGAACGGGAGTTGTCGTCACATCAGGTTTTTCCCCGTCCGATCGGAAAATCCCACCCTTGTCACCTCGCGCGATCGCTTCCATGAACATCGGCAGGGTGATTTCCCCTTCATCCAAAATCAGATAATCTGCACCGGCATTGGTGGCTTCATCAGGCACAGAAGTCGGATAAGGACCACCTA
Source organism: Coleofasciculus sp. H7-1 (assembly GCF_057473865.1). Taxonomy (NCBI): domain Bacteria; kingdom Bacillati; phylum Cyanobacteriota; class Cyanophyceae; order Coleofasciculales; family Coleofasciculaceae; genus Coleofasciculus; species Coleofasciculus sp. H7-1. The sequence goes on along the minus strand of NZ_JBYCCT010000056.1, from coordinate 109,673 downwards.
CAGCAACCGCTTTACCGCGCCGCTTGGCTTCTCGAATTTGGTCAACTAAATCCTCTTTCTGGACAATCATCGCGGAGAGAATGACCAAATCTGCCCACTCCCACTCGTCTTCTGTGACGGGGCGAACGTTTCGATCCACCAGCTTGAATTCCCATTCTTGAGGCAAAATTGCGGCAACTGTTACTAAACCCAGCGGCGGCAATAAAACCTTGCGATTAACTAATTCCAGGACTTTCTCAAAAGACCAAAAAGTTTTGGGAAACAGGGGATAAAGTAATAAAACTTTCATTGAATCTAAAACCTCACACCTTTTGAAATTTAAACTATTAGCTAATACATAACACACGAGCCTAGCTGAATCCGGCAAGCTTTGGTTAATATAGCTTTTTTAACGCTCTCGTTACGCCAAGGGTGACGCAAAGAGAGGCAGAGAATAAGCAAGCTGTCTTGATATCTATAAAAAACTCTTCTGAAGAAAGCCTCTAACCTCCTTGGCGTAACGAGAGCGCTAACCTCTGCGTACCTTTGCGTTAAAACAACCTTCTTTTAAATCTAATGTCTACTCGTTCTTAGCTGTAAGCTGTTTTCTGTGAACCCCGCTTATTTTCAGCACATCGCTGAATGTGGCGCAGTAATTCGGCAGACCAAGGGTAGCGGGGTTGACGGGATCTTGGTAGGTAAAATGACGGTAGCGCAAGCAGAACCGATCCCAAGGTGCCATCTGAATTCGGAACAAGAGGATGAAGAAATCAGCTAGCCAGGGAGATAGGGGCACGCGAAAATAAATTTTTTTGTCCAAATAAGTACAAACTTCTTCTACGGCTTCGTTGACCGTCATGGGTGCTTGACCCAAAACCAGCTGTCGAGGTTCCGAGGGGTCGGGGGGATGCTCGATCAAGGATCGTACCACTTGGGCAATATCTCGCCCGTGCATGAAGTGGAAACTGCCGTCGGCTTTGAAAAAGCGAATCAGGTCAATCCACTTTGCTACTCCTGGCAATCCTGAAGAGAGATGGGAGTATGGTTTATTGGCATCTCCTCCGAGGACCAAGGTGGGAAAAAGGGTGATGATGCGGGGTGCGATCGCTAATTTCGATAAGCGCTGCAAGCAGTCATACTTAGAACGAATGTAGTCTGTTCCTAGTTCTCCCGCTTCTTTTAATAATTCGTTGTTGCGACCGAGGATACTGGCGGTAGAAAAGTAAATTACTTGCTTGCACACTGAGGGATCGAGCAAGTTTAGCAACCGAATGGTTTTGATGACATTCACGTCAAACACCGCTTGGGAGCCGCCCCAAGCGGTTGCGGCTAGAATAGCGATATCCATTGTCTTGAGTAGATTTCCCACTCGTTCAATGTCTCGCAGATCAGCTTTCACAATGGTGATGCCCGGTCGAGATTGATAGTCAAATCCTATTTTGTCTGGGTTTCTGACTAGCAGATACAACTCGTGTTCGGTTTCTTGAATCAGGCTTTCGCTAATGTAGTGACCAATGCAGCCACTCGCACCAGTTACCAAAATCCGCTTGGGGTTCATAAGGGTTGGTCATTCGTCCTTAGTCAAGAATGATCGGTCTTTAGTCTAATGACCAATGACTAATGATTTTTGACTGATTTGGCAGTTTCAAAGAAGAAAGCCACGTTTTCTTCCGGGGTACTGGGTAAAACACCATGACCGAGATTCATGATATGACCTTTGTTTCCGGCTTTGCGAATCGTGTCATAAATGCGATCGCGGATGAACTCTTTTGAGCCAAATAAGGCACACGGGTCCATATTTCCCTGTACACCGATGTTTGAGCCAAGTCTTGTCCTTGCCTCTGCCATGTCCACCGTCCAATCTACGCTGACGATATCCGCGCCGGATTGTGCCATCCTCTCCAGAATGCCTGCACTGCCATTGATGTACAGAATCAGGGGAGTATCCGGATGAGTCGCTTTTACCTGTTTGAAAACTTGCTGCTGATACGGTAGGGCAAATGTCTCGTAATCTTGAGGACTTAGTTGCCCTGCCCAAGAATCGAACATTTGAACGACTTGGGCACCGCTATCAATTTGGTAGCGGACGTAGGTCGCGATCGCATCCGCCAATTTACCCAAAAATTGATGCAGCATCGTTGGCTCTGAAAAAGCCATACTCTTAATAATTGCGTAGTCTTTCGAGCTTTTGCCCTCAATCGCATACGCTGCCAGCGTCCAAGGGGCACCCACAAAACCCAAGACAGTTGCTTTATTGCCGACTTCTTGCCGCAATGTTTGCAAAATTTCCCGGATAAAAGGCAGAGATTCCCCAGGTTCTAGAGGATGCAGTTTATCAATTTGCTCCTGGCTGCGGATGGGCGGATCGATTACTGGCCCTCGGCTTTCGATGATATCAAAGGGAATGCCGAGTCCCGGCAACGGAGTTAAAATATCAGAAAATAAAATTACCCCATCTGGCTCAAAGGCGCGAAACGGTTGCAGGGAGATTTCGATTGCCAGTTCTACTTTTTCCGAGCGATCGCGGAACGCAGGATACTTATCTCTTAAATCTCGATAAGCTTTCATATATCTACCCGCTTGCCGCATCATCCACACTGGCGGACGGTCTAAAACTTCACCACGAGCTGCCCTCAGCAGATACGGAACTTGGGTTGCAACGGTCATCTACACTTCACCTAAAGACTTTTTTAAAGGCATTTGTTTAGCTTATCATTGTCGGATTCCCCTTGTTTGGTTTTGCGATCGCTTCTGTGAGTTTGCCCGCAAGAGAGGCATTCCACTCTAAACTCCTCCAGATAGGGTATCAACTGCTAGAGACGCGGAATCTCCGTCTCCCTAGCAGTAGTCAGCTTGCCAAGTGCCATCCTACACGCGAAAAACCCGGCTTGTTGAATCAACCGGGTTTCTCTGCTGCGGGCTTTTTTAACTACCTGTTGATGTTATTTGACAATGCAGATGCCACTAATTTCAACGGTGCATCGCGTCGGTTTCTTAGCCGTTTCTAAGTCGCGAGTGGTGGGGTTATAGGTGTATTCTCCCGCCTTGAAAACGCGGTTGGGCTTGGCGCAGTAAGTGTACGTTTGACCCGCTTCGGTAAAGTTCACTACCACCAAAGAATTCCTTGTCGGAGGACAGCTATCCAAAACCGTCAAGCCATACTCATTTCGCAGCAGTTGGCTTCTTTGATCGTTAGCTGTAGGTTGAGCAGGATTTTGGGCAGTCGTTGTTTTCGGCTTTAAGTCACCACTGCTAATGTCAAAGGTGTACTCTCCGGCTTTGACAAGGCGGTTGGGATTGGCACAGTAATTGTACGTTTGACCGTATTCGGTAAACGTGACCACGACTAAAGAAGTTTTTACTTCAGGACAGGTATCCAGAACCCTCAACCCATACTCATTGAGCAGAACTTGTTTCCGGGGATCTGTTTGAGCCGGGGTTTGAGCCGGTGGATTTTGGGCAACAGCACCCCCAAGCTTGATCTCATTGCTGCTAACGTCATACCGATATTCGCCTGCCTTAATATTGCGGTTAGGATTGGCGCAGTAGGTATAGGTTTGACCGTATTCGGGGAAGGTGACAACAACAACATTACTCCTTACCGCCGGACAGTTTTCTAACACTCTCAATCCATATTCATCTTCTAGAAATTTTTGTCGCGCATCTTTTTGACCGGAGGGAGTTTGAGCCGGTGGATTTTGAGAAGTTGTCGTCTGGCTAATCCCGGAAATTGAAAGCGTGTACCTCCCCCTAGTGTTGTTCTTACCCAACACGCGAAGTTTATATTCTCCAGTCTTCGGTACTCGATACCGCAGCAAACCCGAACGGTCATCGTAGGCAACCTGCGCCCCACTCTGTGAGGAAACTAGAACTAGGATAGGCAAAAGAGTACTACCGTCTTCTACATCAACAGCGGCAACGATTGCATCGCCTTGCTTGGCGTTAATCAGGAATTCTTCACCATACGCTCTCTGGACAGGAGTACCCCTTAGAGATAGGTTTTTAAAGGTGAAGCTGGGAGAGTTGGTACGGATGAACCCATTAACATTTTCACCATTTTTTAGTGCGGTTGCTGCTCCAGCGATATCAGAAATCCCTGTAAACATCATCCCAGCGATCGCGACACTCGCCGCAACCGTATTGACAAACTTACGACCCATCATGGTAGACCCTACAAACAAGAACTGCTTCCTTCTGTGTGGACAGATGATATCCATCCATAGTTCCCAGCGCACAGGCACCTCAAACTTTTCAAGCCGGTTCAAAATGCCTGCTCAACTGATGCAATCTAGAAGCGCCTAAGGATTCTTACTGGGTAGAGGATAAACTCAAACTGCCGCGATCTGCATCTAACTGAGCGGGGATTCCTAAAGGTAAAGCTGCATTAGGGCCATCGTGACCAAAGGGAAGATCGGAGACAATGGGAATGCCAAGATGTCCTAAGCGATCGCGCAATACTTCTTCCACCGTTAAGCTAGAAATGTTCGGTGGAGCCTCGCAGCGACTAAAGCGCCCCAAGGCAATGCCTTTGATGTTCTCAAAAGCACCTGTCATCCGCCAATGCGTTAACAGTCTGTCAATCCGGTAGGGAGCCTCAGTCACATCTTCCAACGCGAGAATGACGCCCGCTAGCTGGGGTTGTACGGGCGTGTTGAGAAAATGCGTAGCTACGGTCAGATTGCCGGGTATTAAGATGCCGCTGACCTTACCGCCGCCCCAGCCGACTCCTTGCAAGGGTTCCAGGGGACGACCTTCTACGCAGTCAAAAAGCCGCTGAATCGACCACTCTGGCTCCGCTGCCAGGGTAGTTAGCAAGGGGCCATGAACGCCTGCAATGCCAACTTTACCGAGGCTCCACAGCAAGCCAGTGGCATCAGAAAAGCCAATTAGCCACTTGGGAGTGCTGTGTGAAAAATCTACTATTTTCTGTTTCCCACCCTGCCAAGACCAATCTTCTAGTAAGCGGGCGCTACCGTAACCGCCTCTGGCACAGAGAATGCCTTTACATTCAGGGTTTTTCCAAGCGTCTGCCAGGTGTTGACGGCGGCTTTCATCGGTACCCGCAAGGTAGCCCCATCGTTCCTCAACACCGCTGCTAATTTCGACTTGATAGCCGCGCCGCCGCCATATTTCCACACCTTTGTGGAACGCTTCCCGTTCTCGCAAGGCACCACTGGGAGCAATGACTCGCAGCAAATCGCCAGTTTGCAAAGGCGGTGGTAGTTGGCTTGAGGAAAAATCCAAAATTCTTCTGGTTTAATTTTTAATGATGCAAGATATCCCGAAACCATTCTTCCATGCGATCGCCCAATGCTTCCAGGGAATATTCTGCTTCGGCTTGTTGGCGGCAAGTATAGCGGTCAATTTTATCTATGCGTCCAATTGCCTCTACCAACCCCTCCACGCTATCCGGTTCCACCAAAAAGCCCGTCTTCCCATCCTGAATAATTTCAGTGGGACCCCCTCTGGAATAAGAAATGACTGGCACTCCACAAGCAAGCGCCTCAATCACCACATTGCCAAACGCTTCCACCCAACGAGGCGTCATCAACAACGCCCGACACTTGCCCAGATGCTGTTGCAGTTCGGATGTTGAGAAAAATCCCGCATATTCTACAGGAGCATCCGGATAATCTTGACAAATTTGCCCCCAATATGCGTCATCTTGCATTTTGCCGAGAATTTTTAGGGGAATCCCGGTAATTTTGGCAGCGGCGACGGCATCTTCTAGACCTTTTTCTGGGGCAATCCGACCCACCCAAGCCAAGCCGGAGGAAGGTTCCTTGCAAAATTGATAAAGCGATAAATCCAGACCACTTCCGAGAATCCGATATTGCGACGGACTGGGAAAAGTTTCTGCCTGTGTCAATGTGTAGACGCCAACCGTACCGGGAAACTGGACGGCAATCTGTTCCACGATGCGATCCATCGCTGCCGAGAGAGAACCCATACTAACGAAATGAGCGATCGCTCGGTTAAAAAATGGCGTTAGATAGAACGGTAGCCAATCATAGGCAATGTTGAAAATCAGATCGTAGTCAGCTTGGACTTGCCGCGCATAATCCCACATATTGCCCAGCACCGAATTCTCCGGCATGACAATCGGGGCACTCCGTCCTTGAGTCTGAGCCGTTGTCTGGAGTTCTCCAGCCATCTCGACAATTGGGATATCTCCTAGCACAGACCCTTGGGGAGCCACAATTTTTAGGGTATGTCCCCGCCGGAGCATCTCTTGGGCAACGTTAAGCAGCGTTAGTTCTACGCCACCCCCCAACCCCGTGCCGAGAGCGCCCACCGAGGTTGAGAGCAACAACAGTTTCAATGGACGATGCAAGATGGACAACTTTTGACTCTAGATGATTAACGATGAACTTTTACTTGTAAAGACGCTGACTTATCACTTCTCTGATTCCTCTGGCGGATTATTAGAGGAATTCGGAGAATTTGGTAAAGCTGGCAAATTATTATCAATGCCAGGATTCAAGCGAAGCCGATTTAACTGCCCTATCGCCCACCGCGCTGTTTCCTGAACCTCGGAATCCCGATCTTCAGCAGCGTGACGCAATAACTGGCTGACTTGACCGATCGTGTCATAAATTCTCGTCAAATCCCGAATTGCATTTTTGCGAACATCAGCGTTTTCATCTTGCAACGAGATAGCGAGTGCCCGGTTCATGGGTTTGAGGGTGCGGGTGCCAATTTGCGACAAAGCCTCTAAGATTAAGCCGCGCTGCTGAGAATCCGAGTCGAGCATCAGATCCACCAATGGCTGAACTGCTCTTGAGTCGCCGCATTGTGCCAGCTCCCAGATCGCTTTGCGGCGTTTTGTAGGATCGGCTCCCTGTAAATCTTTAATTAATTCATTAACAATGTCAATTTTGGGGAGGCGAGTGGTTTCTTCCACTGCTTTTGCCTCGTTGCTTTGCAGATGCGCTAACGGCTTTGCAACGCTCACCGCTTCTGTCGGCTTTTGTGGGGTTTTTCTCTCGTCTAAATTGCTTTTTTCTAAATTGCTGGTTTCTGAAAGGGTTAAAGCAGAGGCATGATAGCCGTTATTGCCATTTTCGTTTTCTATCGAGTGAGTATGGATGTCTGTGGGATGATTGGCATCTTCAGGGTCTTCGTAGCTTCTTTCATCCGATAGTTCCTCAGCTCCAGACTCCGGCTCCTCCTCCCTGTTGAGATTTCCTAACCATTTCAGTAAGAAGTAAACTCCTAACCCTACCCCAGCAGATGCTGCCGCTAAGCCTAATAACCACCAGAGCCGATTCGCCCCAGAACTCGGTTTAGCCGCCTGGGGTTTTGGGGTGGGAGGGCTGTGTGATTTGGCGGCTTCGGCTGCCTGAAGGCGCTCTTGAGTCGTGGAACCAGCAACTCCGTCAGGCGTTAAACCGGCAGATGTTTGAAATTTAGAGACGGCAATTGCTGTCGTTCGCCCATAAACGCCATCAACTGGCCCGTTGTAGTGTCCCAAACTCTTCAGTGACTTTTGTAGTTCTGCGACTTCAAAGCCTTGAGAGCCTACTTTGAGAAGGGGCAAATCGTTTTTAGCGGCTGGGGAACTCGCCTGAGCCAGTTCTAGAGAGATGGGCAAACTGGGGGCGGAAGTAGCGATCGCTGGCGGCAATCTTGTGGAATTCTTGCCGGAACTGGGGGTAAAGCCCAGACAGATAACCCAGGTAACTAGAAGCAATGTGGAGCGGTAGAGCATAGTTGTAGGGAAACCTGTCTAAGTGAATACAACCAGACAAGATCCTTTGCTAATAATTTTTTGCTTAGCTTCCAGTACCAGCATGAAGTTATTAGTTCTAAATAGTTAGCGAGCTTTTCATCCAGATTTTTTGGGCGAGCGGCTCTGGGAGCAAGTGTGAATATTGCGCCGATCATAGCAGAAAGTTTCAACTTGCTAGTCAATCTTAGCGGCAAAGCTTGTCTGTCATCCTATTCATTTCTACTGATTTTGCCAAATCTCGGCTTCGGCTTCTTTCGCTGGTATCGGCAGCGATTGATAGGGTAATGGCTCGGATGGCTCTAAGAGGGAAATTTGCTCGGTTTTGCTTTCTGTTTCTGTCACCCTTGTTTCCACAGATGTAGAGGGTCGCCCGAAGCGCCCGCTTAGCGATCGCAGCTGTTCGGCTATCTTCTGGCGCTGATTAATTAGATAGATACTGACAAGGGTTAGACTAACTCCCAGCCATTGAAGAGGGCTGAGAACTTCAGCCAAAAGCAGATTGCCAAACAAGAGGGCAAACACGGGTGTCAAAAAGGTGAGGGAACTGAGACTGGTGAGATTGCTTGTTGAGGCAAAGTAGAAGAATAAACCATAAGCGATCGCGCTGCCAAATACGGCTGCGTAGCTCAACGCTATCCATCCAGCCGAATTCAGATGCACCCACTGGTCGGATTCCCACAATCGGGAGAGCGCAAACAAAGGCAATCCGCCCAAAATCATGTGCCAGCCAGTCGCCACCACCGGATCGGCATACTGGCAAACGAAGCGAATCAGCACCGTTCCTACAGCCATCGACAGCGCCGCCAGCAGCATCAGCCATTCCCCACTTTCAAACAAGTGCGTGAAGCTAAACGAGCCAGCGATCGCGCTGCCGTGTAAGAGATTGATAATCCAATCATCCGGCAAGCCAATCAAACTAATCCCCAGCACTCCTAATGCCAATCCCAGCCAGCCCCACACACCAATCGTTTCTCCAAACAACCAACACGACAGCAAAGCCACTGCCAGGGGTTGAGAATCAATCATCACCGAACCCAACCCCGCACCCGTTCGCACTAACCCAAAGGCTAAAAAGCCTTGAAACAAAGCGCCATCAACCAAGGCAAACAAGCTAATCCACAGCCACGCCCGAACGCCTTTGGGTTGAGGTTTCCCCATCAAAAAGGCAGCCAGCAATACCAATACCCCGGCAGGCACCAACCGGATACCAGCCATAAACAGGGGCGTCGTGTTTGGGATAACACCCTTCATTGCTACCATCGCCGTTCCCCACAAGAAAAAGGGGGCAATCAGCAGCAAGGGTGCCAACGGAATTTTGGATTCTGTGAGTTTTAGCTGCATAAAAGTCCTTTGTGGGCGTACATAACAGAGCCAAGTCACCACTTCTGTAAGGGGCAAGTCATCGCGAGTTGCCCTTCTAGGAGGTGCAAGCAAGAATCTACAATTTAGAACTTAGCCGCAACCGGATTTCTTAAAAATTTTCCGGTTTCTTGCTCTTTTTCTGGCTGGTTGCGCGTTTATTTCCTCAATTGTACTTAATATGTAGTTCTGTTAAGGCGCTTTGGCAAATTGTTGGGATGCCGACAAAAGGGTAAGTTTTTACCTGTAAGTACCCGTTAAATTCGGGGAGCTATGGAAAACCTTCTTTCTGGTAAGCCTTCAGGCTTCACCGGCAACCCAGCGAAACCGATGCGGATCGTGCAAACTAGAGAAAGGCTCAGCATTTCTATGGAAACACTTACTGGTTTGCAGGATTTGCTTCCTTCTCTAATTCGCTCATTCATTCACGATTCATTGCTTGCCTGCTCATGATCTGGCCTTTTCAGCCTAAGTTTCGTAAACAAATTGCTCGGATTGAAGTGACTGGTGCGATTGGCAGTACTACCCGAAAACAAGTTCTAGAAAGCCTGAAAACGGTTGAAGAACGAAAGTTTCCAGCTTTACTGCTACGCATTGATAGTCCTGGTGGTACGGTCGGGGATTCCCAAGAAATCTATGCAGCTCTTAATCGCCTGCAAAAAAAGGTGAAAATTGTTGCCAGCTTTGGCAATATCTCCGCATCTGGGGGAGTCTACATCGGTATGGGAGCCGAACACATTGTTGCCAATCCAGGCACAATTACCGGCAGTATCGGCGTGATTATACGAGGAAACAACCTGGAGCGCTTGCTAGAAAAGATAGGCGTTTCTTTCAAAGTGATCAAATCCGGTCCCTATAAAGATATTCTGGCTTTTGACCGCGAACTCACCGAGCCGGAAAAGAATATTCTCCAAGACTTGATTGACATCAGTTATCAGCAATTTGTGCAAACGGTTGCTGAGGCAAGGAAGCTGACGACGGAAACTGTTAAAAGTTTTGCCGATGGTCGCATTTTCACAGGTCAACAAGCTTTAGAACTGGGTATTGTTGACCGACTCGGTACTGAGGAAGATGCCCGCCGTTGGGCAGCGGAACTGGTCGGTCTCGATCCCGAAAAAACTAAGTGTTACACCCTGGAAGAACGCAAACCTTTCTGGAATCGCGTGGTATCGAGCCGGGTTCAAGGGGCATCTGGTCTATCAGCTGGGATAGACTGGTTAGAATTTGAACTGTCTACCAGTGGTCAGCCGTTGTGGCTTTATCGACCCTAGTAGAAGTTTAGATTTTAGATAATAGATGATTAAATGATTCTGAAATCCAAAATCTAAAATTCAAAATCCCAATAATAAAATGGAGGATGCTTGCGTGGAGTGGCGAGTTCGAGCGATTCGCGGGGCAACAACTGCCTCACAAAACACGGCTGAGGCGATTCGAGAAGTGGTAGCGGAACTACTCGATGAATTGGAAGTACACAATCAACTACATCCCGATCTAATTATTAGTGCCACGTTCTCGGTGACGCGGGATCTGGATGCGATCTTTCCCGCTGCGATCGCTCGCTCTCGTCCCCACTGGGACAATGTTCCTCTGCTCGATGTCCAGCAAATGCACGTAGAGGGCGGACTGGAGCGTTGCATCCGCTTCTTAATTCACGTCAATTTGCCAGCTTCCCACCCACCAATTTACCATCCTTATCTGCGGGGAGCTAAAAGCCTAAGACCAGATTGGAGTTTGTCTCCGGTTAGCTTATCCTCGCAGCCAGCAGTTCAGTCGTTTCATCGCTAATATTTTTGTCATTAGTGATGAGTCAAGAGTGCTTGACTCATCACTAATGACATTGATTAGCTATTTTCTATTTTTTTAGACGATTTGCCGTGAAAACGGATGCCTAAAAAAACGTCATATAAAAAGCTCCAGAAATTTTTTCCTTGCCAGATTCCCAAAGTTTGATAACAGCCTTTTTCATCTAACAGGGGCTTGGTGGCGTAATAGGCGTTCTGGTAGTGATACCAGGGAATGGAAGGCCACAAATGATGAATGAGGTGGTAATTTTGCCCCATAATCAGCAAATTGAGCATGGGGTTGGGGTAAACTCTGGCATTTTTCCAGCGATCGCGCTCTTGATGAGGGCGATGCGGCAGATAATCAAAAAACAATCCCAGTGCCAATCCCACCACGGCAGAAGGGATAAACCAAAAATTGAGAATGTAGCCTAAGAAGTGATACTGAATTGAGATATAGAAAATAGTCGCAACAAACAAGCGGCTTAAAAACCATTCCAAAAGTTCATATTTTCGCCACAGCTGCCGTTTAAAGAAAAATATTTCGTGGTACAAAAAACGCACCGGAATTAACCACAGTGGTCCGCCGGTAGAAACGTAATGATCTGGATCGTTTTCCGGGTCATTTACATGGGCATGATGCTGCAAATGAACTCTGGTAAATACTGGGAAGGCAAAGACTAACATCAGCGCACTGCCATGTCCCAGGATGGCATTGATTACTCGGTTACGATGGGCAGAATTATGACAAGCATCGTGAATCACCGTTCCACAAATGTGCAAGGCGATCGTGTTTGTGATAAAACAACACCAATGAGGCCAGTCCCAGAGCCAATAACCAAAGTTTGATAGCACAACCATCGCTACGGCTGTTAGAAACATCAGGAGCGTTGGACTTAGGGACGCAGGCGATTCCAGGAATTCTCTTGGAACTGTCAGCGGCTTTTGTGCCTCCAACAACATTGTTTTCTCCTTTTTATGATTCAAAAGTTTCACGGGAACTTCGATCCGGTTTTCCCGTCACTATGGCCTCTAGGGGCGTATCTTGTGCAACATTGGATACACGAGCAACAGCACCCACTGATTGACGTTTTTCAAAAAACATTGTTCAAAAAACATCGTTTATTTGGCTGACTTATCATCCTAATTCCTATAGGGAATCAGAAGTTAGAGTCGGTCTTTCGTAGTATACGATACCAAGACTACTTTATAAAGATTTGTGAAATTAGGTCATTTAATTTAAATGATGCTAACAATAGCCAAAAAATATACTAGGAGGATTGTTGATATGTCACCTCATCTGTACAAGTTTGCTTCTGAAGCAAAGTCCTTAGTTGCCAAAAGTATGGCTTTATCTGTCAGTGTAGCGATTCTGGTGAATAGCGGTGGAGCCTTTGCGGGTTCTGTTCAGCAAGCGCAACTGCCAGGGGTAGAAGATGAAACGACTCAGACCCCTGACGAGGATGTTGTTGTAGACACCGAGTCTGGGAATCCATCTACCACGACTAGCCCAGGTACGGAATCAGAGGATAGTACAACTGCCAACAAGCCACGGTTTACCTGCCAGCTTACGAACAGTAAGTATACGGTGATGTATCACCCGAAGAGCCAACCCGATCAAGCTTATGCCTGGGCAAATCCCAGTCCTTTAGGGGGTGGCTGGACTGCTGAGAGACGTTGTAACGAAATTGGTCGCCGATTAGAATCTTATCGACCCGATGGTCTTCAGGAAATGCGGGCATCGGTAGAAAATAACTACAATGTTGTTTGCATCACTACTCAGAAAAATCCAGATTGTCGGATTGTGCTGACTGTCCCTCCCGGTGAAAATCCGCAGTTAATCCGCGATCGCGTCTTCCAAAACATTAGCATTGCTGACAGCGGACAGGTGACAGAGGGCGTTAATACCTTTGTCGGTGGTCGAGATGCTCAGATGCTCAACGATCTATTAAACTTGGGCTTATCTTCCCTCGGCGGTAGCACGAATCGCTCCAGTCGTCGGTCACAAAGCGTTAACTTGCGACCTTTCTTAGATCGAGCTGACGGCGGTACTGGCACCCAGCTGAGAGGCGGAGTGCCTATGCGATCAAATCCTCGGTTGAATCCTGGCAACTTCCGTTAAAAGCTGTTGATGGGTGACGAGGGACTCGAACCCGCAATCAATAGATACAAAATTGTCTGGCTTCCCAACATTGAGCGGTCTGGGTGTCAGACAATCAGGACTTACGCAACATCATCACATCTGGGGGCAACCACAGGGGGATTGCCCCTACAAAACTCTATATGTATAAGCTTTGCGTAAGTCCTGACAATTTTATTTATTTACAGATGGCGATAGCGAAGCGCCGACCTGTCGGTTCGCTATCCCAATCTAAAACAAATAACAGCATCCCCAACACTTGAATCCGTCAATGTTACTTTAGTGATATTGGCAAGAGGGCAAATGCGTAAATATGTCAGCCGTTAGAAATATAAGGCTGTTACTGGTAATTTTTTCACTCACAGCGATCGCTAACCCGCTTCAACCAGTACAAGCACAGCCGATTATCCCAGCGGCTGACGGCACCGGCACAATTGTTACCCCAGATGGGAACCGCCTTAACATTAGCGGCGGCTCGCTTTCAAAGGATAAAGCAAATCTTTTCCATAGCTTTGAGCAGCTAGGGCTAAATTCTGGGGAAATTGCTAACTTCCTTTCTAGCCCTAGTATTCAAAATATCTTAGGGCGCGTCACAGGTGGGAATGCTTCTTATATCGATGGCTTAATCCAAGTCACGGGAGGAAATTCTAACCTGTTCTTGATGAATCCAGCGGGAATTATTTTTGGTTCCCATGCCAGTCTGAATGTACCGGCTTCATTTACCGCCACCACTGCCACGGGTATCGGTTTTGGCAATAATTGGTTTAATGCAATTGGTGCCAATGACTACGCTACATTAGTCGGAACGCCCAGCCAGTTTATTTTTAACACTCCTCAACCAGGAAGCATTATCAATGCGGGGAATTTGGCAGTAGAGTCGGGAAATTTAACCCTGTTAGGAGGCACGGCGGTTACTACGGGGCAGATGAGGGCGACTGGGGGGCAAATTGCTGTAGTAGGTGTACCGGGTGAGAAGTTAGTGCGTCTGAGTCTACCCGGCAGTCCGCTAAGTTTAGAAATTCAACCGCTACCTACCTCGGCAACAGCTGCGTTACCCTTTTCTCCCCTATCCCTGCCTTCGCTGCTAACGGGCGGAAATATTGCGAATGCCACGGGATTAACCGTCAATAGCGATGGCACGGTACGATTGACCGCTTCTGGTGCTGAGATTGGCACACAACCGGGTACTGCCATTGCTTCTGGCACCCTGAATGTATCGGGTCAAACCGGCGGCACCGTCTATGTCTTGGGGAACCAAGCGAGTGTCATTAGTGCCAATATCAACGCTTCGGGCACCAATGGCGGCGGTGCGGTACTCATTGGCGGTGATTATCAGGGTCAAGGTAAAGTGCCAAATGCCTTACAGACACTGGTCAGTAGCGACTCGGTGATTTCTGCCGACGCACTGCAATATGGCAATGGTGGAAAAGTCATTGTCTTTGCAGATGATACAGCCAGCATTTACGGGACACTGACGGCGCGAGGAGGCGTTTTTTCTGGAAATGGTGGGTTGATTGAAACTTCTAGCAAACAGTTTCTCAATCTCACCAGTACGCCGGATGCAAGTGCCCCTCAGGGGATCGGTGGTACTTGGCTGATTGACCCGACCGATATCACGATTGTGAATAGTGGCGGCGGTGCGATTGGTACTAATACGGTGGATGTTGCCAATATTAATGCTGCCCTAAATACTGGCACTAGCGTCATCCTCGACACGGCAACTGCTTCTGGTTCTTCAGGTGCTGGGAATATTACTCAAAATAGCAATGCTTTTATTAGCAAGACATCTGGGGGAGATGCCGCTCTTACTTTACAAGCTAACAACGACATTATTCTAAATGGAGCGATCGCTTCCAGTAGTGGCAAGTTGAATGTGAACCTTCTTGCTGATAATGACGCCAACGGTAGCGGCGCGATCGCTCTTACCAATGCCACGATTAGTACAAACGGCGGCAATCTTACAGGAGTTGGTCGAGGAAATGCCACCTACACTAATGGCATTCAGCTCAACAACAGCATTATTAATGTCCAAGGCGGCAATATTAACCTGACGGGTACAGGATTTTTTAGTGGTGTTGGTACTAATACCAGCAACGGGATTTCAATTCAAAACAACAGTGTAGTGCAATCAACTGGAACGGGCAGCATTACCCTGACGGGTTCAGTTGGAAGTGGGACAAATGGAAATGACGGCATAGAAATCACCCAAAACTCCAAGGTGAGTTCGGTGAATGGAAATATTAATATTCAGGGTATTGGTAACGGAACTGGCGCTACCAATCATGGAATTCAGCTATCTACAGCTAGCAAAATTGAATCCACTGGGACGGGGAACGTTACCCTAACCGGCACCAGTAACGGCACGGGTTTCAACAATGACGGCATTTCAATCGGCAGTAGTGGCACCATTGTCCAATCTAACAGCGGGAATCTTACCTTAAATGGCACCAGCGGTATTGGGGTGGGGAGTCAGGATGGAACCGCTGTTTATGCAAGCGGCAGAGTGCGATCGCAAGCTGGAAATATTAACCTAACCGGCACTGTCAAGGGAACGGGCAGCGACAGCTACGGGATTATCATTATCTCTGAAGGCGTCGTGGAATCCGTTGGGACAGGGGCGATTACCCTAAATGGCACTGGTGCGAGTGATGCAGCGGGGATTCTCTTACAAGACAGCGGCATTAATCCTACTGGAATTGGGGGTAGCGGTCATATCACTCTTGCCGCTAATGAAATTAATTTGATTGACTCCACAAATCCTGGCACCCCGCAAATCAAGGGCAGCGGTACGCTTCAATTGCAGCCTCTGACTTCCAGTTTGGGTATTACCATTGGCGGGACTGTCAACGACAACCGCTTAAATCTAAACACCAGCGAACTCAATTTCTTAGAAAATGGGTTTTCTCAAATCATCATCGGAAGGGCAGATAGCAGTGGTGCGATTACTTTAGCTGGCAACACCACCTTCTTCGATACCGTTACCATACGATCGCCTGTAGGTTCCGGTTCTATAACCACGACAGGTTATACACTCGCCGGAGATGATAACGCGACGCTTACCCTGCAAGCCAACCAAAATATCACGACTGGCAATATTATCAATTCTGGTCGTCAGATTACGCTAACCAGCTTCCTCGGCAGTATAAATACCAGTGCAGGCAAGCTTGATACTAGCGCTTATAGCGATAACGGCGGCGCGATCGCGCTGACGGCTTTTGGCAATCTTACCACTGGTGACTTGAAATCTTGGTCGGTTGAAGGCGATGGCGGGGATATCTCCCTCTCCAGTAACGCAGGAAGCATTAACACTGGCATCTTGGACGCGACCACTTTTGACGGCGATGGTGGTGCGATCGCGCTGACAGCTTTTGGAGAAATTACAACAAAAAGCTTGCAAACTTGGTCGGATTATGGTTTTTCTGGAGAGATTACCCTGTTTGCCAATGGAAACATTACCACGGGCAGTTTAGATTCTCGCTCCTATGATTCTGGGATTGGGGGTGATATCACCGTTACTAGCAGTGGGGGAAGTCTCAAGATTGGAGATTTGTTCTCCTACTCTCAGACTAACGATGCGGGTTCAATTAACTTGTTTGCCCCCAAGGGTAACATTACCACTGGTCTTCTCAACACAGGCTCTTATGGTCTGGATGCAGGCATTCCGGGGAACATCACCCTTACCGCCGGTAGCAACATTACTACCAACTATATTCATGCTTTTTCAAACGGGTATGGCGATGGGGGAGAGATTTCTCTGACAAGCTATACAGGAACGATCGGCACCCAACAAGTGCGATCAGATTCAGTGGGTGGTGACGGAGGCGCGATCGCATTTGATGCAAATGGCAATATTACTACCGCTGACTTAAACTCTTTCTCCAATAGTGGAGATGCTGGTAATATCTCTATTTACAGTGACCAGGGAACGATCCAAACTGGCGCGTTAGATGCAACTTCCTCTCAAGGCTACGGAGGATGGATCGCCCTAGAAGCTTTCGGCAACATTACCACAGGTAACGTGGAATCTTGGTCAGTCGAGGGCGATGGCGGTGATATCTCCCTCTACAGTGACCAGGGAACGATTAA